>JAITDH010000276.1 GCA_031282665.1 Zoogloeaceae bacterium
TCCAGCAATACGGCAAGCGCCGCGTAGCCGTCCGCGTCCGGCGCGGCGGTGACGACGATGCCCGCGCTGGAATCCGGCTGGTCGGCGCAGTCCGGGGAATGGAGCGTCTCACCCGGCGCGAGGGGAATGGGGCTGGCGAGGCGGTAGAGATGGCGCTTGACCTTGCCCAGATACTGGGCGCGCGCGACGACTTCCTGTCCGGTGTAGCAGCCCTTTTTGAAACTCACGCCCAGCGGCGCAAAGTTTGCCATTTGCGGAACGAAGGCTTCCCGCGTGGCTGCCGTGATCCAGGGGAAACCGGCGCGTACATCCAGTCCCTGCCAGAGCGCGGTGCCGACAGGTTGAACCGCGGCGGCAAGTCGCGGCCAGATTTCCGCGCCTTTTTCCGGCGGCAACAGGAGCAGGAAGCGTGGACTGGCCTCCGGCAGACGGATGCGCACAAGGCCATCGGGCGAAAAGGTGAGCGTGGCTTCCGGCGTGGCGTCCTGAGCCGCCGCCGGAGCAGGCGGCGTATCCCATCCCAGCGCCTGAAGGGCTGCGTTCGTTTCTTCTCCGGCAAGACCCAGAACGAGCGAGGGGACGGCGGCAATGCGCACCTTGGCGCGCAGCACGAACATCGGCAGGCGCTTCAGGGTGGCTTCGACGAGATCGGCGGCAAGTATCAGGTAAAAGCGTTTTTCCGCGCCAGGTTCTGTGTCGGGAAGCGGAGCGACGAGAAAATTCGCCAGCATCCGCCCCTTGGCGGAACACCAGGCGGCGTAGCGCGCCACTCCGGCTTGCAGCGGACGCAAATCCTGCGTGAATTGCCCCTGCATGAAGTTGCGGGCATCGTCACCGGAAATTTCCAGCACCGCCAGATGCGGCAGGGGCGCGAGCACGGTTTTTCCGGCAGCGGCGGCGCGGAATTCCGCTTCTGGCGTGTCGAAGGCAGGAATGGTGGGCGCTGCGGGGTCGAAAGCGGGAGAAAGGCTGCGCCAGAAATCCAGGGGATTTGGAGTGTTTTCGGTCATGGCGGGACGAACGATTTCCTTCGTCATTGCGAGGCGCGCAGCGCCGTGGTTTTTCCAGGGGTGCAAAGCGCCCTTGCGGGCGCACTGGATTGCCACGGGCCTGCGGCCCTCGCAATGACGAGGTGGTGGCGCAATTGGCGCATTGCTTCGTTCTTCGCTTCCGACGAAGATGGCCTGGATTGCGGCTTGTCAAAGATCATGAACAAGGTGCTCAGGGCGTAGCAGTCGCAGTGTCCGGAACATCGGGAACGATAGCGGAAGCTGGCGCAATCTCCTGACGCGGCAGCGGGCCGCTATCGGGATAACGAATAAAATCCTCATCCGCCTTCACCATGCCCAATTCAAAACGGGCGCGTTCCTCGATGGCATCGGTACCTTCCTTGAGGTCGCGCACTTCGGCTTCCAGATCGGTGTTGCGGGCTTCCAGTTGCCGGGTCGTGCGCTGGTGTTCTTCCAGGCGCAGACTTTCTTCCCGCGCCATGAGCCAGCCGCCCTTTTCCAGCCACAGGGGATATTGCAGCAGGAGCAGGAGAGCGGCGAGGATGACGAACAGCCAGCGCATGATGATGGAAAGAAAAAAGACTCAACGCAGATTGTAGAACGCTTCGCGTCCCGGATAGGAAGCCGTATCGCCCAGGTCTTCCTCAATGCGCAACAACTGGTTGTATTTGGCGATGCGGTCGGAGCGGGAGAGCGAGCCGGTCTTGATCTGTCCCGCGTTCAGGCCCACGGCGATGTCGGCGATGATGGAATCCTCGGTTTCGCCGGAACGGTGGGAAATCACGGCGGTATAGCCCGCGCGCTTGGCCATTTCCACGGCGGCGAAGGTTTCCGAGAGCGTGCCGATCTGGTTGATCTTGATGAGAATGGAATTGGCAATGCCTTTCTGGATGCCTTCCTTCAGGATGCGGGTGTTGGTGACGAACAGGTCATCGCCGACAATCTGCGTTTTCCTGCCCAGACGCTCGGTCAGGAGCTTCCAGCCTTCCCAGTCGGATTCCGCCATGCCGTCTTCGATGGAAATGATGGGATATTGGTTCACCAGGTTTTCCAGATAATCGGCAAACTGAAGCGAGGTCAGTTGCAGTTCCTCGCCCGCGAGGCGGTATTGGCCTTCCTTGTAGAACTCGGAAGAGGCACAGTCGAGCGCGAGCAGCACCTCCTGGCCGGGGGTGTAACCGGCTTCCTCGACGGCTTGCAGGATGAACTGGATGGCTTCGGCGTGGCTGGAAAGATTGGGCGCAAAGCCGCCTTCGTCGCCCACGGCGGTGGAAAATCCCTTTCGGTCCAGCAGCCTTTTCAGGGCGTGGAAAACTTCCGCGCCACAGCGCAGCGCCTCGCGGAAACTCGTGGCTCCCACGGGCAGAATCATGAATTCCTGAATATCCAGGCGATTGTTGGCGTGCGCGCCGCCATTGATGATGTTCATCATCGGCACCGGCATCTGCATCGGCCCCATGCCGCCGAAATAACGGTAGAGCGGCAGGCCGGATTCCTCGGCGGCGGCGCGGGCGACGGCCATTGAAACGGCGAGCACCGCGTTTGCGCCCAGTCGGGATTTGTTGTTGGTGCCGTCCAGTTCGATGAGCTGCTGGTCGATGAAGGTTTGCTCTTCCGCGTCCAGACCGATCACGGCCTCGGAAATTTCGGTATTGACATGCTCAATGGCTTTCAGCACGCCCTTGCCGAAATAACGCCGCCTGTCGCCATCGCGCAGTTCAATGGCCTCGCGCGAGCCGGTGGAAGCGCCCGAAGGCACGGCGGCTCGCCCCATGACGCCGGATTCCAGCAGCACATCGGCCTCGATCGTGGGATTGCCGCGCGAATCGAGAATTTCGCGGGCGACGACATCAACGACAGAACTCATGATTTCCTCTTGCGTAACGTGTAAATGAATGAAAAGGGAATGTTCCTGAAAAGACTAGACCAGTTCCTCGAAACCCTTTGCCTTGACGGCCTGATCCAGGGCAACGAGGGTCGCAAGCAGACTTGCCATGCGCTTGAGCGGCCAACTGTTGGGGCCGTCCGAGAGCGCCTTTTCGGGATTGGGATGGGTTTCCATGAAGAGACCGGCAATACCGGCGGCCACTGCCGCCCGCGCCAGCACCGGCACGAACTCGCGCTGCCCGCCGGAAGCCGTGCCTTGCCCGCCGGGCAACTGCACCGAGTGCGTGGCGTCGAACACCACCGGACAGGCGGTTTCACGCAGAATGGCGAGCGCGCGCATGTCGGAGACGAGATTGTTGTAGCCAAAGGAAGCGCCGCGCTCGCAGACCATGATCGTATCCGCGCCGTGATTGGCTTCCTTCGCCTTGGCGACGACCTGTTTCATGTCGCCGGGGGCGAGAAACTGCCCTTTTTTGATATTGACCGGCTTGCCGCAGGCGGCAACCGCATGGATGAAATCGGTTTGCCGACAGAGAAAGGCAGGCGTCTGCAAGACATCGGCCACGGCGGCAACCGTGGGAATTTCGGCTTCGGAGTGCACGTCGGTGAGGATGGGCACGCCCACCTGACGCCGCACTTCATCGAGTAACTTCAGCCCCGCCTCCAGCCCCGGCCCGCGCGGCGACTGACCGGAACTGCGGTTGGCCTTGTCGTAGGAGGCCTTGAAAACATAGGGAATCCCCAGACGCCGGGTGACTTCCTTCAGATGCCCGGCGACTTCGACGCACAGTTCCAGCGATTCCGCCGTACAGGGTCCGGCAATGAGAAAAAGGGGTTGATCCAGACCCACGGAGAAATCGCAGAGTTTCATGGGGGCAGAAAAAGCGGGAAGCAGGAAAGAGGGCGCGCATTATCGCATATTCGCCGCCCATTCGCGGACGTT
>JAITDH010000041.1 GCA_031282665.1 Zoogloeaceae bacterium
ATGGCGTTGCGGGCGTAGTCGGAGAAGACGAGGAAGGTGGCGGTGTAGGGAATCAGCCCGCCGTGCAGCGCGATGCCGTTGGCGATCGCCGTCATGCCGAATTCGCGCACGCCGTAATAACAGTAGTTGCCGCCTTCCTCCGCGCTGACGCCCTTGCTGCCCCGCACGAAAGTGAGATTGGAAGCGGCGAGGTCGGCGGAGCCGCCGAATAGTTCCGGCAAGGTCGGCAAGAAGGCGGCGATGGTGTTCTGGCTCGCCTTGCGGGTGGCGATGTTTTCCGCCTTCGTCTTGCAGGCGTCGATATATTGCGTCACGCCTTGCGCCCAGCCGGCGGGCAGTTCCCGGCGAAGGACGCGGCGCTCGAATTCGGCGGCGAGTTCGGGATGGGCGTCGCGGTAGGCGGCGAGGCGGCGCTGCCAATCGCTCTCGAGCGCCACGCCTTTTTCCCTGGCATCCCAGGCGGCATACACCCCGGCGGGAATTTCGAACGGCGGATGCGCCCAGCCGATCGCCTCCCGGGTGGTGGCCGCCTCGTCCGCGCCCAGGGGCGCGCCGTGGCAATCGTGGCTGCCCGCCTTGTTGGGCGCGCCCATGCCGATCACGGTTTTGCAGCAGATGAGCGTGGGCCGGCGCGTCTCGGCCCGCGCCGCGGAGAGGGCGGCTTCGATCGCCGCGGCATCGTGTCCGGCAACGCCGGGGATCACCTGCCAGCCGTAGGCCTCGAAACGCCTGGGCGTATCGTCGGAGAACCAGCCTTCGACATGCCCGTCGATGGAAATGCCATTGTCGTCGTAGAAGGCGATCAGCTTGCCGAGGCCCAGCGTGCCGGCGAGCGAGCAGGCTTCGTGGCTGATGCCTTCCATCAGGCAGCCGTCGCCGAGAAACGCGTAGGTATGGTGATCGACGATGTCATGGCCGGGACGGTTGAACTCGGCCGCCAGCACCTTTTCCGCGAGAGCGAAGCCCACGGTGTTGGCGATGCCCTGTCCGAGCGGGCCGGTGGTGGTTTCCACCCCCGGCGCGTGGCCGACTTCCGGATGCCCGGCGGTACGCGAGCCGAACTGGCGGAAATTCCTGAGATCGTCGATGGAAAGCGCATAGCCGGTCAGGTGTAGGAGCGCGTAGAGCAACATCGAGCCGTGCCCGTTGGAGAGCACGAAACGGTCGCGGTCGGGCCAGGCGGGATTGGCGGGATTATGCTTCAGGTGGCGTCGCCAGAGGACTTCGGCGATTTCCGCCATCCCCAGCGGCGCGCCGGGATGTCCGGAGTTGGCCTGCTGGATGGCATCGATGGCAAGGGCGCGCAGGGCGCCGGTCAAGGGATTTTGCAGGAATTCGCGGGTATTCTGGATTTGGGAAGAAGACATGACGATATCGGCCTGGAAGCAAAGACCGGAATTATCAACCAATGTCGGAGATCAGGGAACAGGAGACAGGAAACAGAGGACAGAACCGGAGGAGACGAATGGCCGCTTGCTTCGTCATTGCTTCGCGTCTCGCGATGACGAAGCAGGAAGATTTCGTTTTCGGTTCCTTCGCGTTGAATCGCACCTGTCGGTATGCGCATGGTTTGCTGATCCCCGAGGGTGCAATCCAAAGTGGAGGAAAAACCTTGTCAGTGAAGCGTGAGAGCAAAATCTGTGCGCTCACCCTCAAGCTCGTCATTGTGAGGGTCTGGATTGCCACGGCGCTGCGCGCCTCGCAATGATGAGGTTGGAGGTGAGCACACAGATTTTCCTCCACTTCAAATCGCACCCGATCCCCGACTGGTTTGAAATTATCGGATTTGTAACGTAGTATTGCCCTCCTGCCGCTTGTTTTCTCCAATTTTTCCGGGAATCCGTTTTTGCCGGGTTCCTGCCACTGGTCGAGGAGATCAAATGAGTATCCGCGCCAGTCTCGTCATGCGGGCTTGCCTGATAGCGTTCCTGACGCTGGTTCTGTTCTCCGCCACTTCCTGGTTGTTCCTGATCGGTCCGTTGATCGACCCTGCCAGCCGGGAAAAACTGGCCGACAGCCATATCTTCGTCGGCGTTGTCGTCCTCGCCGTCCTGGCACTGGGTATCGCCTTCATGATCGCCCTGCGCATCAGCGAGCGTTTTTCCGCGCCGTTTGCGCAATTGGTGTGGGAAAGCGAACGCATCGGCAACCTGGATCTGACCGCGCCGGTGACGGTCGATCGCCGGTGGAGGAAAGAAATCCAGCAACTGGCCGAGGCGCAGGAGCGCATGCGCCAGGCCCTGCTGGAAGCGACCCGGCGATTGCAGGAGAGCAATGCCACGCTGGAGGATAAGGTGCGCGAGCGTACCAGGGAACTGGAAACGAGCCGCCGGATGATGATGGAAATGACGGATTCCCTGCCTTGCGCGGTGTTTCGCGTGGAAGAGCGGGAAGACGGGGAAAGGCGCTTCGTTTTCGTCAGCCACAAGGCGAAAGAGGTCTGCGGGGTGGGGCACGAGGAAATCCTGGCCGATCCGGAGTCGCGCTGGCGCTATGTGAATCCGGAAGACATCCCGGCGGTCATGCAGTCCCTCGCGGCGTCGGCGGCGGCCGACGAGTCGTCATACACGGCGCTGATGCGCCTCGATCTGCCGGAGAAGGGCGCGCGTTGGCTGGAAGTCTGTTTCCGATGCATGCTGATGCGCAACGGGCGCCATTGCTGGAACGGCTACTGGCAGGATGTCACGGAGCGGCAGGAAGCGCAGCAGGCCTTGGCCGATCAGTTGCTTTTCCAGGAAGGGTTGCTCGATACCCTGCCCAATCCCGTTTTCTTCAAGGACGCCGAGAGCCGCTACATCGGCTGCAACCGGGCCTACGAGAATTTTTTCTCCATCGGACGCGACGAACTGATCGGCAAGACGCCGCTGGAGACCCGCCACCTGCCGGAAAATCTGTGCGCGATGCTGCATCTGAAGGATGAAAAGCTGATCGCCCACGCCGCAAGCGATCTCCAGGTCATCGATTTGCCCTGCGTCGACGGCGGTGTTCGGCCGATGCTCTATTCGGTCAGCGGTTTCCGCCTGGCGAACGGGGAGCCTGGCGGGCTGATCGGTGTGCTGACGGACATTTCCGCGCAGAGGAAGGCGCAGGAAGCCGCCGAGGAGATGGCCCGCCTGAAGGCGGATTTCCTCGCCAACATGAGCCACGAGATCCGCACCCCGATGAACGCGATCATCGGCATGACTTCCCTGGCGCTGCGCACTGACCTGGATCCGCGGCAGCGCGACTATCTCCGGAAAATCCAGCAGTCGGGCCAGCATTTGCTCGGCATCATCAACGACATCCTCGATTTCTCCAAGATCGAGGCCGGACAGATGGGCATCGAGGAGGTCGAATTTTCCCTCGCGGAGGTGTTGGAAAACGTCAGCGCCCTGGTCGGGGAAAAAGCCGCCAGCAAGAAGCTGGCCCTGGTTTTCAAGGTGGGCGAGGAGGTGCCGGAGCAGTTGCGCGGCGATCCGCTGCGCCTCGGGCAGATACTGGTCAATTACGCGAACAACGCGGTGAAATTCACCTCGGAAGGAGAAATCGACATCGAGGTTTCCGTGCTGGAGCAGGGGCAGGACGATGTCTTCCTGCGTTTCGCCGTCCGGGATACCGGCATCGGCCTGACCCCGGAGCAGCAATCCCGGCTCTTCCAGAGTTTTTCCCAGGCGGATACCTCGACCACCCGCCAATATGGCGGGACGGGGCTGGGACTGGTCATCTGCAAGAAGCTGGCCGAACTGATGCGCGGCGAAGTCGGCGTCATTTCCGAAGCGGGCCGGGGCTCCACCTTCTGGTTCGCCGCGCGCTTCGGGATCGGTGCGCGGCAAAGCTGCCAGCGGGAGAGCCAGGTGTTCGCCGGCCTGGAAGAAATCCGCGGCGCGCGCATTCTCCTGGTCGAGGACAACGATCTCAACCAGCAGGTGGCGCGGGAAATCCTTCAGGAAGTCGGCCTCCTGGTCGATGTGGCGGACGATGGCGCCGCCGCGCTGGAGGTGGTGCGGGAGGCGCGGGAAGCGAAGCGTCCCTATGACCTGGTTTTCATGGACATGCAGATGCCCGTCATGGACGGTCTGGAGGCGACCCGGCGGATTCGCGCCCTGGGCATCGACTGGCCGATCATCGCGATGACCGCCAACGCCACGCTGGGCGACCGGGAACGCTGCCTGGAAGCGGGCATGCGCGACCACCTCGCCAAACCCATCGAACCGGAACAGCTCTGGCGCGTCCTGTGCCGCTGGATACCGCCGCGCGCGCAGCCGGCGTCGGTATCTGCGTCGACAGCAACACCCGTTTCATCCGACATGCGCGAGGAAAGCGTCGCGCTGCCGGACGGCATTCCCGGCCTGGATGTCGAAAACGGATTGCGCCGGATGCTCGGCAAGCGTCTGCTCTATCGCGTCATGCTGGAAAAATTCCTTGCCAGGCAGCGCGATATGCCCGTAAGATTCCGCGCCGCACTGGCTTCCGGCAAGGAAGACTGGGAACTGGCGAGACGTCTGGCGCACACCCTGCAAGGGCTGGCCGGGAATATCGGCTGCGCCGGAATCCAACGGAGCGCCCTGGAACTGGAAAATCTCTGCCGGGAACGCGCGGAACGATGGCAAGGCGCGCTCGCCGCGCTGGAAGCCGCGCTGTTCCCCGTCCTGCGGGATCTGGAAGCATTCTTCCGGGAAAACGCCGGGGCGGATATTCCGGAGGAAATGGAGCATCCGAGCCTTCCCGAAACCTGCCGCCGCCTTGCCCAGTTGCTCTCCGACAATGACGCCGAGGCCGCCGATCTGTTCGCCCGCGAGGAAGAACGGTTGAAGGCGATCCTCGGCGGCGATTTCGCGGCCTTGAAAACCGCCATTGACGGATTCGCCTTCCAGGAAGCTGGAAGAATCTTGCGCGAAGCCGCCCTGTCCGTCCACTCATAGCATGAGGGAAATTCCATGATCGCCCTGAACAAACCCACCATTCTCATCGTTGACGACACGCCCGAAAACCTGACCCTGTTCAGCCATCTCCTGAAGGACCGCTACCGGGTCAAGGTGGCCAACAGCGGCGCGACGGCGCTCGAGATCGCCCATTCCCCGACACCGCCCGACCTGATCCTGCTCGACGTCATCATGCCGGAAATGGACGGCTACCAGGTCTGCGAACGGCTGAAGAGCGACCCCTTCACCCGCGATATACCCGTCATATTCCTGACCGTGAGCCAGGGCGCGGAAAACGAACAGCGCGGGCTGGAAATCGGCGCCGTCGATTACATCATCAAGCCCATCGTGCCCGCCATCGTCCTCGCGCGCGTCGCCACCCATCTGCAACTGAAGGCCAGCGCCGATTTCCTGCGGGACAAATCCGCCTTCCTGGAAGCGGAAGTCACGCGCCGCACCGAGGAAATCCAGGCGGTGCGGGATGTCACCATCCTCGCCATGGCTTCCCTGGCGGAAACCCGCGACAACGAGACCGGCAACCACATCTATCGCACCCAGCACTATGTCCGTATCCTGGCCCGGCACTTGCAGCCGCATCCCCGCTTCAGCCATTTTCTCAACGACACCAATATCGAGCTGCTCTACAAGTCGGCCCCCCTGCACGATATCGGCAAGGTCGGCATTCCCGACCGGATTCTCCTGAAGCCCGGCAAGCTCACCAAAAAGGAATTCGAGGTCATGAAGACCCACACCACCCTGGGGCGCGACACCATCGAACACGCCGAGCGGCAATTGGGCAAGCAGGTGGACTTCCTCGTTTACGCGAAGGAAATCGCCTATTCGCACCAGGAAAAATGGGATGGCTCCGGCTATCCGCAGAGCCTCGCCGGGGATGACATCCCCATCTCCGCCCGCCTGATGGCCCTGGCCGACGTCTACGACGCCCTGATCAACCGCCGTGTCTACAAGCCCGCCATGCCGCACGAGGAAGCGCGCCGGATCATCCTGGAAGGACGCGGAACGCACTTCGATCCCGACATCGTCGAGGCTTTCGTCGCGCAGGAAGAGCAGTTCATCGAAATCGCCGCCCGCTTCGCGGACAGCGAGAAGGATTTCCTGGAAGGCATCGCCCGCCTGGAACTCGCCATCGGCGAGCAGATCGACCTGTGATGTGCGTCGGTTTTGTAGGTTGGATAAGCCGCAGGCGCAATCCGACAATCGTTCATCACCGGCGCGAAGCGCCGCTGTTTCTTGATTTCTTTGATTTGCGATGCTGCGCATCGTGGGAACGAATGTCGGATTACGCCTTCGGCTCATCCAACCTACCAACCCTTGAAACCACGGGGTTCCTCCACTTTGGATTGCACGCCCTATCCAAAATACGGTTGACGTTTTTTTGTAGATGGTGAATAATTCCGCTTCTTCGCTGGAGG
>JAITDH010000082.1 GCA_031282665.1 Zoogloeaceae bacterium
GCCTCCGCATTGGGCGATTCATCCTGGGCGCGACGCGCGGCGCGGTTCGCGGCAAGGCGTTTGCCCTGGGCCGACCTGCTCTCCGATTGGGAAGCGCAGGCCACGGCACACGGAGAACCGGACGCGCCCGCCCTGATTGCGGTACTGTCCGCGCGCATCGCCAAGGCGCTGAACGAAATCGCCAGGCCCTCACGCGTGCCGCTCATCGCGGTCGTGACGGCGCATGTCGCGTTGCTTGGGTTGGGAATCTGGCTATGACGGTAAAATCCCTCCGGTAGATGCTTTTGGAAAATGACGATCATGGTCTCGCGCTTTATCGTTGCGATCACATGTTTCTTGATCTTTGGTTCTGCACTGGCTCAACCAGTCACTGAAGAGACATACCTGCGATATGCCACAGAACGAGAGTTTGATGGCCTCTACATTGCCCATGTCGTAACGTCCCTCCGTGGAGAGGAGTTGAAGAGGAATTTGGCTGACAGACTTATCGCTTTATGTAGTAGTAATGATTATTTGGACAAATATAGTATCTTTGTCTATTCGGATCCTGAGTCAGCCGATTTTCAAAAAAACAATATCGGTACTATTCCGGATATGGGCGATGAACAATGGCAGCGGGTAGACGAGGCGATTCTTGCCACCTACTATCCTTCCGATGGCACCCTGACAATTCGTAGTAGAGAAAGCGATTCTGAAATACAAATACAGATAGGGAAGTCTTGGTGCAAAAGTCCGTAAGATTGAGGTGAGCGAAGCGGTTGGGTACGGGCCCGAACCGGAAAGTGAATTCACCACGGCCCCTCTTCATCCAGCAAGGAAAACGTCATGTCTTCCTCCTCCCCTTCCTGTTTTACCCTGCTGTTGGGAAGCATCGTGCCGAACGTGGGTCGCATAATTGGTATGGTGGTATAGGGAGCATATCAGCGTCGACGGTGACTCTCACGACCCTTACGATTCCTCTTCCCTTCCCTGCAACCGGCAGATGTAATCGACGGGCGTTTCTTCCCCTTCGCGGCTGGCGACGAGGGGCGGGAGGGCGGGGTTTTCCGTGTGGTGCAGGGCGAGCCAGTTCATTTCCCAGAAGCCGAAGAGGAGGCGCTGGAGGGCACGGGCGTCGTCTTCGGAGAGGGTGTCGAGCGCGATGGCGCGGCAGGCGTCGGCGGGGTCGGCGGGGATCCAGTTGTAGCCGGGGACGTAGAATTCCACGCGGCAGTGCGCGGCGGCGGCGATGTCGGTGGCGGTATCGTCCGCGATGCCCAGCGAGGGCGCGAGACGGGAGGGGGCGAGGCGCAGCCCGGCCAGGCAACGCGCCGGGAGGCCGGCGGCGCGCAGCAGGGTGATGTACAGTCCATTGATGTCGGCATCGCCGCCACCATATTGCCGGCGGGCGATCTGTTGCCGGATGTCGCTGTCGCCGTAGGGCTTGCCGCTTTCGTAGGCGCATTCCCGGACGACCCAGTCGTAGAGGGCGCGCGCCCGCGCCACGGGGTCGATGATGCGGCCGAGGATCGTCCGCGCCAGTTGCCGGGCTTCGTCTTCCACCGGCAGCCAGTCGGTGGCGGCCAGATTGGCGCGCAGGATGTCTTCGCGTTCCGGCGCGAAGGTGCGACGGGAAACGTCGAGGCGGCGGTCGGCCAGGGACAGTTCCACTTGCAGGGAGAAACGCGGGGCGCTGCCGGACGGCCAGTCGCAGCGCAGGATGTCCTTTTCCCTGTCCGCTTCGCGGGCAAGCGCGAATTGCGCGCCATTCCCCTGCCAGCTCGTCTGTTGCAGGCGTTGCCAGGGATGCACGGGCGTCGTCTGGTGCAGGGGCAGGGGGAAGGAAAGGCGAAGCGGGGCGCTGCTGGCCGGGGCTTCCAGGGCGAAGGTGACGGCGAATCGCCGCCAGTTTTCCGGCAACTGGGCGGGCTTGACGGGTGGCAGGCGGCTGGCGGAGGTGCCGTCATGGGGATTGAATATGTCCGCATTGGCGGGCGCGGCGGCCGGCCTGGATGCGCTTTTGCCTTTGTTTTTGCTTTTGTTTTTCGCGCTGCTCTTTTTCCCGTTTTTTTCCTCGCTCTTTTTCTTTTTCGCGGCTTCGGCGGTGGGAATGGCAAGCAGGGAAAGGGCGCTGGCAAGAAAGACCCGGCGTTTCAAATTCCGTTCTCCGTCTCGCCGCCGTCGTTCGCTTCGATTTCGGGCACCCGATAGCGTTCGCTCGCCCAGCAGCCCAGGTCGATCATCTTGCAGCGTTCCGAGCAGAAGGGACGCCAGGGGTTTTGCGGATTCCAGGGCGCGCTCCTGCCGCATTGCGGACAGGCGACCTGGCGGGGAAAGTTGGGGAGGGAAAAGGATGACATGCTTGTTGGCACAACTTCAATGCAATGAACAAAAACCCAGTTCGAAACGCACGTCCTGGTCGCAATATTTGTTTTTCGCTTCCGCGCTCGAGGGCTGGGCAAAGCGGATATTGAGCACATGCCGGTTGGCGCTGATTTCCGGCACGGCCCAATCATCTTCGCTCAGCGTGATGCGCACCATCTGGAAAAACATCCCTCCCAGCATCTGCTGGTATTGGCCGCGGGCAGCGAGCACGTTTTCCACGGAACCGCTGGAACGGAGCAGGCGCAGGATGATGATGATGGCTTCGCGCACCGGGATGATGGTCTTTTGCCACTGGGCGAGCTGTTCCCGCCGGGTTGCGGAGGGAAGATTCAGCCAGCAATGGTAGGAGGGCAGGTCGAAGCCGCAGGCGCCGCCGGGAATGCTCGACTTGTGCTTTATCATCATCAGCCATTCGTTGTCGCGCAGGGCCTGGCCGAATCGCCCGTTGCTCGCCAGCAGGTTGGCGGACGCCTGCTCGATTTCATACAGGGAACCGTCGAGCGCCTGTTCGGAAACCTGCGGATTGTTGCGAAAGCCGAGGAGCGTCTGGCGCTGCCGTTCCAACTCCTGCAACAGATCCATCTTGGGGTCGATGCGCCCGACGAGATCGAGGATTTCGAACAGACCTCCCAAGGCCACGTGATGTTCGAGCACGCCATCCTGTCCGGCAAAGTGCGTCACCTTGGTGAACAACCCTTCCAGCCGGAGCAGGAGGCGTATGCGCTCGGTAAAAGGGTATTCGTAGAAAATCACTGTGCCGGCCCGCCAGGATAATCAGCGCAATTGCTCGAAGAGCAGCTTGAGTATCTTCTGGGCGGTGGGCGAACGATCCGCGCCTCCTTCGAGGGCCAGTACCTGAACCAGGGTGTTTTCGTTTTCGCCGCGCAGGTAGATGCGGTATTGTTCCTGGGGAACTTCCTTCTTGCTGCCGTCGCCCCAGAAAACGAGCCAGGAGAACCAGCCCTTGTCTTCCTTTTTCTGATTGTCCATTTCCGGATCGACGTAGCGGACGAAGTAGATTCCCCGGCTGCGGTCGCGATCTTCCACGGTGAAGCCCACGCGATCCAGGGCCAGGCCGACGCGCCGCCAGGCGCGGTCGAAACGCTCCTGCACTTCCAGCGTGCCATCGTCGTTGAGCAGGCGCGCCCGCTCTTCCGTCCTGGCGACGGCCACCGCCGCCTCGGCGCGGCGCTCGTCACTGCCCAGGCGAATCATCAGGCGGCGGAGCATTTCCGCTTCCAGTTCCGGATCGGAGGCGGCGGGCTGCCAGCGGGTGTTGTCCTTGGCGGAGGAGGTGTAGACCTCTTCCATGCGCCGGTTGCTGATGAAGATATCCGTCGTTCCCGGTTCCTCGCCCGGCTCGAAACGGGTGCGGAACTTGTCCCGCTCCCCGGTGGAATAGAGCGCGTCGAACAGGCGGCCGATGGTGTTGCGGATGAAGTCGCTGGGAATGTTGGCGCGGTTTTCCGCCCAATCGGTTTCCATGACACCGGCTTCCGGCGCTTCCGTGCTGATGATGAACCCCAGTTCCTGCCAGAAATCCTTGACCGAATCCCACAGGCGTTCCGGCGGGATGCTCGCCACCAGCCAGCGCTGGTTTCCCGAGCGCTCGATGCGCAGATTGTCGATGTCCGGCAGGACGGAGGTATTGCGCGCCACGGCGGCGGGATTGCGCTCGGTACTATATTCGGTATAGGTGGCGCTGCCCTTGCCGGAAAAATCGGGCACGGTAAAGCGGTCGTCGCGGGAGATCTGGGTCAGGTCCGGCGGCACCTCCAGGGTCGGCGCGCGGCGGCTGGCGGATTTGTAGTCGATCTTCTTGGTTTCCGGAATCATGTCGGCGCAGGCGGAAAGCGCCAGTATCAATGCGGCCACCAGTGGCAAGCGAAGGAAAACGGGGATTCTCATACGGCTTTGGCTCACTCGAAAAAATTCGGTTAATGGGAAATCGGAATGCCAGCCTGGCGCATGGCGGCGGCGACTTTGTCCCGGCCGGCCGCGGCAAGCGGGGTAAGCGGCAGGCGGATGCCGCCCTGCATCAGGCCCATTTGCTGGACGGCCCA
Source organism: Zoogloeaceae bacterium (assembly GCA_031282665.1). Next base: position 4,428 of record JAITDH010000082.1, read on the forward strand.
TTTGACGGGAATGGGATTGGCCTCGCAGAAAAGATCGCGGTGCAGGCCGAGCAGGGAAAAATGAATCTCCCGCGCCTTTTCCACCTCGCCGGCGCGCGCATGAACGCACATTTCATGCATCTGGCGGGGCGCGACATTGGCCGTCACCGAAACGATACCGTGGAAACCCATCAGCAGGCTGGCGAGCGCCGTCGCGTCGTCGCCGCTGTAGAGGGCAAATTCCTTCGCCAGGCCGCGCGCCCCCTCGATCAATCCGCAGGCGCGCGCCACGTCGCCGGTCGCGTCCTTGATGCCCACGATATTGGGAATCGCCGCCAGCCGCAGCGCGGTTTCGTTCGACATGTCGGCGACCGTGCGTCCCGGCACGTTGTACAGGATCAGGTCGATGTCCGCCTTTTCGGCGATCGTGGCGAAATGCCGGTAAATGCCTTCCTGGCCGGGCTTGTTGTAATAGGGGACGACGGAAAGCGTCGCGTCGGCGCCCGTGCTTTTCGCAAAACGCGCCAGCTCGATGGCTTCCTCCGTGGAATTCGCGCCGGTCCCGGCAATGACCGGAATGCGCCCATCCGCGTATTCCACGGCGCGGGCGATCAGTTGCTGGTGCTCGTCCGTCGTGACGGTCGGGGATTCGCCGGTCGTGCCGACGATGACGAGGGCGTCGCTCTTTTCCGCCACATGGAAATCCACCAGCCGCTTCAAGGCGGGAAAGTCGAGACTGCCATCGGCGTGCATGGGTGTGACGAGGGCGACAAGGGTTCCGTGGATCATGGCGAGAAGAAATCTGGCAGGAGGAACGGAAGATTCTACCCGAATGCGCGCGCGGTGTGCCCATGGGGAGCAAAAAAGTGGGGGGCGGCCGCTGCGCGGCCTTTGGAATCAGGTATCAGGTATCAGAAGAAGCAAACCATCACAACCGACCACTGTCTCCTGCCACCTGTCTCCTGAACTCATACCTGGATTCCGAGCCGGTTGACGCAGACGATGGCCTGCGCGCGGCTGGATACGCCGAGTACCTTGAAAATGCTGGTCAGGTGGATCTTGACCGTCCCTTCGGAAAGGCCCAGCTTGTCCGCGATGTC
>JAITDH010000125.1 GCA_031282665.1 Zoogloeaceae bacterium
CGAGAAAATCGCCATGCAGCGCGCGGAACTGGCGCGCCTCGTCGGTGCATCCCGGCGTATTGTCGCGCGGGTAGAAATACAGCACGACGATACGTCCGCGCTGCCCGGAAAGAGAAAAACCCCCGCCGCCCGTCGCGGACAGGGAAAAATCGGCGACCACTTCGCCAGGAAGAAGAGACATGATGAAGGCACCTGGAATGCAAAGGGACAGGATAGCAGAGGTCGGGGCAGGAGTCAGAGCACGCGTTGCGCGCTTTGTAGTCAGTAGCCAGTGGCCGGTATGCGCATGGTTTGTTTCTGATCCCCGATCCCTGTTTCCTGACTCGCATAAAATGTAACAATTCTTTCTGTCCGCCAGCTCGTATTTTACAATTATTCGGTATATTTACAGAATATGTTTCTGGAATATATATTGTCCAGCAGGAGGTTTACATGTTTTTCCCCTTACGCCGTCTTCCCTTGGCGCAGCAGACTCTGGTCGGAGTGTTTCTGGTTTGTGTCCTGATTGCCTCGACGCTGGCGATTTCCCTGGCGATTCATACGCGCGGCGTGGCGCTTGCCGAGAGCGAAAAAACCCTGAAAACGCAAACCGAGTTGATCGGCCACACGATCGAGTACGCCAAGCAGACCATGCAGCAGGAAGCCGTGGTGGCGCTGGGACATTTCACGCGCGGCCTGCAAAATCCGCGGGTGACGGGCAGGAGCGTCAACACCAGCGCAGGGCCGCGTCCCGAACTCATGTATGGCGACATTCCCGGCATCGGCAACCAGCAATTCCTGCTGGACTACCAGAAGGAGAATCCCGGCGCGAACTCCGCCTTCCTGGTCGTCGACGGCAACGGCCTCTATCGCGCGACCACGCTCCTGAAAGACGCCAGCGGCAGGTATCGCGACGGCGAATTGGTGTCCGACGATTACGCCGAAAATATCCTTGCGGGCAAGGCATATTCCGGCGCCATCAGCCGCAGCGGGAAGATGTACGCGCTGGCCGCGCAGCCATCGAAGAACGCCAGCGGCCAGGTGGTCGGCGCCATCACCATGCGCGTACCGGTGGAAAGTCACCTGAAAGCCTTGCAGGAACGCCTTGGCGCGCTCGTCATCGGCAGGACGGGTTATCCTTTCATCATGGTCGAGCCAGCGGGCGACGTGAAGGAACCCTATTTTCTCATGCACCCTTTCTACAAGGACAAGCGCATCAACGAACTGGACGCGCAGGGCCGGCAGGTCATGGAGAGAATCCTGGAGGAGAAGAACGGTTTCATGGCCTACGACTGGATTGATGACAACGGTAACAAGCAGGCGAAATTCGCCGCCTTCCTGGAAATCCCGGAACTGCACTGGATCGTGGCGACTTCCGTGCCGCAAAACGAATTCACATCCGCCTACGACTCCATCCAGCGCTGGATGCTGTTCGGATTGATCGGCATGGTCGTCATGCTGATGGTCGTCCTGTGGTTCCTCGTCCACTGGCAGTTGCGTCCCCTGAAGAACGCGCAGCGCCTGGTGGCGCGCGTAGCGGACAGCCTCGATCTGACCCTGCGGGTCAACCACGATTCCGCAGATGAAATCGGCTCCATGACGAAGTCCTTTGATTACATGATGGGCAAGTTTCAGGAAGCCTTGCAGGCGATCCGGGCGCAGATCGAATACTGCACGCAGGCGGTGGAAGCGGTCAATACCGCCTCCGGGCAGGTGGCGACCAGTTCGGCGAGCCAGTCGAGTTCCACATCCTCCATGGCCGCCTCCGTCGAGCAGATGACGGTTTCCATCAATACCGTGGCGAAAAGCGCCGCCGAAGCGCAGAGCATGGCGCAGAAAGCGGGCGAAATCTCCGATGAAGGGCATCGCATCATCGAAAGGACGCGGGATGAAATGGGCACGGTGGCGCAGATCGTCTCCGGCGCTTCCAAGGTCATCACCACGCTGGGCGAGGACTCGCGCCAGATCACGAGCGTGGTCGGCGTCATCAAGGAGGTGGCCGACCAGACCAATCTCCTCGCCCTGAACGCGGCCATCGAAGCTGCCCGGGCAGGCGAGCAGGGGCGCGGCTTTGCGGTGGTCGCCGACGAAGTGCGCAAACTCGCCGAACGCACCGCGCGATCGACCGGCGACATTGGCGACATGGTCGGCAAGATCCAGGATTCGGCCGCCGATGCCGTCGCGGAAATGGGCAAGGTGGTCCGCCAGGTGGAAAGCGGACAAGGCAGGGCGCAGGAGGCGGGAGAACGGATGAAGACGATCCGCGACGAGGCCAGCCGGGTTCTTGCCGCCGTCACGGAAATCTCCAACGCCCTGAACGAACAAAGCGTGGCCAGCCAGGAGGTGGCGCGGCACGTGGAAAGCATCGCGCAGATGACCGACGAAAACAACGCCGCCGCCGAAGAAGCGGCATCCAGCGTCCAGCGCCTCAACGGCCTGACCAGCGAGGTAAGCAATACCCTGAGCCATTTCAGGATGTAGTGTAGCGTTTTATTCTTGCCAGGACTTTTGATCGACGATAACACCTGTAGGGGCGCATGCAATCGCCCCTTGGATGGCACCCGACTTCGCCCTCGCAATGACGAAGCGCGAGGGTTTCAGCCATTCTCCCATTCACAGGGCCGTTCCTTGGTCCTGACTATCTGTAACAGGGTGTCGAAAAGCGCGCATCCATCGACGTCTCCATTGGCAAGATTTCCGGCGCGTAGCGCTTCGATCAGCGCCGCGATGACGCCGGGCTCGTGGAAATTGAGCAGGGCTTCATCTCGCTTGCGCGCCACGCTTCCCGGCGCGTCGCCCAGCCATATGACGGTCCCGCTTTCGCCGCTTCCGTCCGAGCCGATCAGGAATTCCGCGTGATTCCTGAACAGCACCCGGTAGTGGAGATTTTCCGTCGCGTGATGAATGCCAATCGAGAGGCATCCAGTACCTGTCGTTACGGGAGAAACACTCCATCGCCAGGTTTCTCCATACCGGACCAGCTTCCTGGCTTTTCGGCGCATGGCTATTTCCCTTCCCCCCTGATCCAGCGCGCCGCGTCCAGCGCGAAGTAGGTGAGGATGCCGTCCGCGCCAGCGCGTTTGAAGCCGAGCAGGCTTTCCAGGACGACGGCGCGTTCGTCCAGCCAGCCGTTTTGGCTCGCGGCCTTCAGCATGGCGTATTCGCCGCTGACCTGGTAGGCGTAGGTCGGCACGCCGAATTCATCCTTCACCCGCCGCACGATGTCCAGGTAGGGCTGGCCGGGCTTGACCATCACCATGTCCGCCCCTTCGGCGATGTCCAGGGCGACTTCGCGCAAGGCTTCGTCGCCGTTGCCGGGGTCCATCTGGTAGGTGTATTTGTTGCCCTTGCCGAGATTGCCCGCCGAGCCGACGGCATCCCGGAAGGGGCCGTAGAAGGCGGAGGCGTATTTGGCGGAGTAGGCGAGGATGCGGGTGTGGATGCGCCCCGCGCCGTCCAGTTCGGCGCGGATGCGCCCGATGCGGCCGTCCATCATGTCGGAGGGCGCGACCACGTCGGCGCCGGCTTCGGCATGGCAGCGCGCCTGCCGGGCCAGGGCTTCCAGGGTTTCGTCGTTCTGCACGTAGGCGGTCGGGTCGTCCGGGTCGATCAGGCCGTCCTGTCCGTGGCTGGTGTAGGGATCGAGCGCCACGTCGGTGATGACGCCGAGTTCGGGGAAGCGGCTTTTCAGGGCGCGCACGGCTCGCGGCACGAGACCTTCGGGATTCCAGGCTTCCCGGGCGTCGGGGGATTTCAGGGCGAGGTCGATGACCGGGAAGAGCGCCAGGGCGGGAATGCCGAGGTTTTGCGCGCGCTCGGCGGTGGCCAGGAGCAGGTCGAGGCTTTCGCGTTCCACGCCGGGCATGGAGGGCACCGCCTCGCGGCGTTTTTCGCCGTCGAGGAGGAAGACCGGATAGATGAAGTCGTCCGGCGTCAATACGGATTCGCGCATCAGGCGGCGGGAAAAATCGTCGCGGCGCATCCGGCGCATGCGGGTCTGGGGGAAGGAGGCGGCGTAGGTGGCATAGCGGGACATGGAAAATCTCCTGGGCAGGGAATCGGTGAATCAGTTCTTCGCGGACGACAGATCCAGCCATCCGGCCAGCACGCTCTCGCATTCTTCCAGGCCGGTTTTTTTCAGGCTGGAGAAAAGCTGCGCCGAGCATTGTTCGCCCAATGGGGCGAGGGCGGCGCGGACCTTTGCCAGGGTGGCGTTCTGCGCCTGGCGGGAGAGCTTGTCGGCCTTGGAGAGCAGGATGTGAATCGGGCGTCCGGTGGGAGCGAACCAGTTCAGCATCTGGCAATCGAGTTCGGTGAGGGGGCGGCGGCAATCCATGATGATGACCAGTCCCGCGAGCGGGGAACGGTCTTCCAGGTAGGGAGCGAGCAGCCTTCCCCATTGTTTCCGGATGGCGTCCGGCGTCTTGGCGAAGCCGTAGCCGGGAAGATCGACCAGATAGCGGCCCGGCGCGACGGTGAAGTAATTGAGATGCTGGGTGCGCCCCGGCGTCTTGCTGACGAAGGCCAGCCGGGCGCGTCCGGCCAGGGTGTTGATCGCCGAGGATTTCCCGGCGTTGGAACGTCCGGCGAAGGCGACTTCCGCCACCGCGTCCGTGGGCAGGTCGGAGAGATGGGCAACCGTGGTGAGAAAGGTGGTGTTTTGCAGCAGGGGCATGATGGTCAGGGGGGCAGGGATCAGGAGACAGGGATCAGGAGACAGAGGATAGAACGCGCGCGTTGCGCGCTTTGTTCTCGGTGGTTGGTGGTCGGTATGCGCATGTTTGCTCCTTCTGATTACTGATGACGGATTCCAAAGGTTGCGCGCGACCGCTCTGTCCTCCGTCCTCTGTCTTCTGTCCTCTGCCCCTCAAATCGAGGAATTGCTATAGAATAGCAGGTTTGGTACCCCCGATACTCTTCGATATTCTTCCAAAGGGAGTTTGAACATGACTCACCATACGGCCTGTAAGCTCTCACTGACTGCGTTTTTTGCCGCCGCCGCCATTTTCGGCATTTCCCCCGCCTTTGCCCAGGAGGCGGAGAAAGCGATTCCCAAGGGCGATCCGGAAAAAGGCAAGGTGGTGGTGGAAAAAGTCTGCGGCGCCTGCCACGGCATCGACGGCCAGAGCTTCGTCTCCAATTATCCCCATCTCGCTGGACAGATCCCCGAATACATCGTCAAGCAACTGCGCCACTTCAAGTCGGGCGAGCGCGTCGATCCTCTCATGTCGCCGATGGCGGCACAGGAGGATGTGGCGAAGGAAGAAGACGAGCTCAACGTCGCCGCGTGGTATGCGGCGCAGACGGCGAAGCCGGTGGCGATCAAGGATGAAACCCAGATCGCGCGCGGTCAGAAGCTCTGGCGCGGCGGCGACATGGCGAAGGGCATCCCGGCCTGTTCCGGCTGCCACGGTCCTTCCGGGCACGGCCTGGCCGCCCAGTATCCGCGCCTTTCCGGACAGTACCCCGAATACATCGCCCTGCAATTGAACAAATTCCGCACCGGCGAGCGCGCGAACGATCCCGAGGCCGTGATGCGCGACATCGCGGAAAAACTGACGGACAGGGACATCAAGGCGGTTTCCGAATACGCCGCCAGCCTGCGCTGATCCTTCCCACCGCTCCCCAGGTTCCAACCAACCCGCCCATGTCTTGCCCGGGCGGGTTTTGTTTTCCCCTTTATCCCCATCTTTCTTCCTCCAAGCCATGAACGCTTCGCTTTCCTCCGCCCCGCAAACCGTCTATTTGAAGGACTACACGCCGCCGGCCTATCTCGTCGAGACGGTGGCGCTGGACGTGGATTTCCAGAAGGAAGGCGAGGAAACCGTCGCCTTCGTCAGCGCGGAGATCGCTTTCCGGCAAAACCCCGCGTATCCCGGCGAAACGGGCGTGCTGACCCTGAACGGCGAGGAACTGGAAACCCTTTCGTTCCAGGTGGGCGGGCAGGAGGCGCAAGCCGAAGAAATGGAGGGAGCGGAAGAAACGCGCACGCTGCGAGGCCTGCCCGGCAGCTTCGTCCTGAAAACCAGGGTGCGCATCCATCCGGACAGGAATACCCGTCTTTCCGGCCTTTACCGTTCCCGCGACGGCTATTTCACCCAATGCGAGGCCGAGGGCTTCCGGCGCATCACCTGGTTTCCCGACCGGCCGGACGTGATGGCGCGCTTCACCGTGACCCTGCGGGCGGAAAAGGCCGATTTTCCCGTCCTGCTTTCCAACGGCAACCGCGTCGACGCGGGCGAGGATGCCGATGGGCGTCATTACGCCACCTGGCTCGATCCCTTCAAGAAGCCCTGCTACCTGTTCGCGCTGGTCGCCGCCCGGCTCGACGCGCGGCGGGATGCCTTCATCACCGCCAGCGGCCGCAAGGTGGATCTGTCGATCTACGTGGAACCCGGCAAGCTCGACCAGTGCGAATACGCCATGCAAGCCCTGCAAAAGGCGATGCGCTGGGATGAGGAACGCTTCGGCCTGGAATGCGACCTCGACCAGTACATGATCGTGGCGGTCGGCGATTTCAACATGGGCGCGATGGAGAACAAGGGCCTCAACATCTTCAACACCAAATACGTGCTGGCGCGGCCCGACGTGGCGACGGACGCGGATTTCGAAGGCATCGACCGGGTCGTGGCGCACGAATATTTCCACAACTGGACGGGCAACCGCGTCACCTGCCGCGACTGGTTCCAGTTGTCGCTCAAGGAAGGGCTGACGGTCTTCCGCGACCAGGAATTCGGCGCGGACGCGCACAACCCGGACACCGCCCGCCTGCGCGAAGTGCGCGCCCTGCGCGCCGCGCAGTTCCCCGAGGACGCCGGGCCGATGGCGCATCCGGTGCGGCCGGATTCCTACATGGAGATCAACAATTTCTACACCGCCACCGTCTATGAAAAAGGCGCGGAAGTCGTCCGCATGATCCAGACCTTGATCGGGCGCGACGCCTTTCGCGCCGGGATGGAAACCTATTTCGCGCGGCACGACGGCGAGGCCGTGACCTGCGAGGATTTCGTCGCGGCGATGGCCGACGCTTCCGA
>JAITDH010000167.1 GCA_031282665.1 Zoogloeaceae bacterium
TTTGTCTTAACAGGACCCCTGAAGAAACCCGCCGCAAGGCGGGTTTTTTTATGTCGTCGGGGATCAACCGGAGTTACCGCGTAGTCGTTCCAGCAAGGGGTGCAATCCAAAGTGGGGAAAAACCTGTGTGGTTATCTCCAACCGTCATTGCGGGGAGCGAAGCGACACGGTTTTGTAGGTTGGATAAGCCGCAGGCGTAATCCGACAATCGTTCATTACCGGCGCGAAGCGCCGCTATTTTTGATTTGCGATGCTGCGCATCGGTGTGGATGGAATGTCGGATTGCGCTTCGCTTATCCAACCTACAAAACCGGCGCCTCGAATGCCAAGGAAGGTACTCTGTGGCCGGTATGCGCACGGTTTGCCTCTTCTGATCCCTGATACCCGATTCCTGATGCCTGATCCCACCCCGGCGTGTAAAATCTTTCCTCGCCCTTTTCCCTTTGGAGAATCTCCATGTCCCTCGCACAGCGTTTCGCGGCCTACAGCCAGTGGCGGCATGAGGTCATCTCGGTGGTCGAGCGTCTGCGGCAATGGCTGCAAGAGCAGGATTTGAGCGACGCGCAGGCGGAATTGCGGCTGACCCGTTTGCAGGAACGCATCCGGGCGGACAAGCTCAATGTCGCGTTCGTGGCGGAGTTTTCGCGCGGCAAGTCGGAATTGATCAACAGTATCTTCTTCGCCGTCTATGGCAATCGCGTCCTGCCCTCTTCCGCCGGGCGGACGACCATGTGCCCGACGGAACTGATGTTCGTGCCGGATGAACCGCCCTCGATCCGTCTCCTGCCAATCGAGACGCGCGCCGAGGATTGCAGCGTGGGCGAATACAAGCGCCAGCCGGACGCGTGGCATGTGGTGAAGCTGAACATCCATTCGGCGGAATCGATGCAGCGGGCGATGCGGCAGGTGAGCAAGGTCGTCCGGGTGACGCCGGAACTGGCCAAGGCGCTCGGCTTTTCCATCGGGAAGGAAGAGGAAAAGAACGATGACATGACTTTCGTGCTGGGCAAGGATGGCAAGGTGGAGATTCCGCGCTGGCGGCACGCGGTCATCAATTTTCCCCATCCGCTCCTGCAACAGGGCCTGGTGATCCTCGACACGCCGGGCCTCAACGCGATCGGCGCGGAGCCGGAACTGACCCTTTCCCTCCTGCCCAACGCGCACGCGGTGCTCTTCATCCTGGCGGCGGATACCGGCGTCACCCAGTCGGACCTGACCGTCTGGCGGGAACACATCGGCAGCCACCACGGACGGCGCGGGCGGCTGGTGGTGCTGAACAAGATCGACGGCCTGTGGGACGAACTCAAGAGCGAAGCGGAGATCGAGGCGGAAATCGCCCGCCAGGTCAGCTCCTGCGCGAATATCCTGTCCCTGGACGAGGCGCAGGTTTTCCCGGTTTCCGCGCAGAAGGGGCTGGTCGCCAAGGTGAACAAGGACGCGGCGCTGCTTGCGAAAAGCCGCCTGCCGCGCCTGGAAAACGCGCTTTCCGGCGAGTTGATCCCGGCCAAGCACGAAATCGTCCGCGAGGACGCGAGGAGCGAATTCGGGGAGGTCTACCGGCATATCCGTGACCTGCTGGACGCGCGCCTGTGGGGCCTGGCGGAACAGTTGTCGGAACTGGGCGACCTGCGCGGCAAGAACCGGAACGTCGTCGAATACATGCTGTACAAGATCAAGAACGAGAAGGAGGAATTCGAGACCGGCCTGCAACACTATTATGCCGTGCGCAGCGTGTTTTCCACCCTGACCAACCGGCTGCTCGCGCATCTGGGGACGAGCGCCCTGCACGCGCTGGCCAGGCAGAAGCGGGAAAAGATGCTCTCCGCCAATTTCTCCCGCCAGCTTTCCGATACCATCGACGACTTTTTCGTCGAGATCGACGGTCGCCTGAAAAAGGCGGGCGCGGATATCGAAGAAATCCGCGCGATGATGGAGGCGGTTTATCGTCGCCTGACGGTGGAACAGGGCCTGCGGCTTTCCATGCCGGCGAGCTTTTCCATCCAGCCTTACATCAGCGAAACGACGCGCCTGCAAGCCTGGTGCAACACCCATCTGAATACCGCCCTGCAACTGCTCACCAACGAGAAAAAGAACATCGTGCAGCGGTTTTTCTCCGAAATCGCCGTGCAGGCGCAGAAGATTTTCGACCGCGCCAACTGGGAAGCGGAAAGCTGGCTGAAGATCATCATGGCGCCGATGGAAACCCAGATCCGCGAGCACCAGCTTTACCTGAAACGCCGCCTGGAAAGCATCAAGCGCATCCATCAGGCGAGCGATACCCTGGAGGAACGCATCGGCGAACTGGAGGATCTGCGCCAGGATCTGCTCCACCAGGTCGCCGAACTGGACAGGATGGACCAGGAACTGAAAGCCCTGCTGGAAAAGGATGCCGAGTTGGACGCTGAGTTGAACGCCAACCCGGACACCAATGCCCAGGAAAAACCCCTGGGCGAGCCGCTTGCCATCTGACGAGCCGACGTGACGGAAAGCACCGCGACACCCGCCCTGGCGCGCATCTACGGACAGCCGCTCGCCGAGCTTCCGCCCGACCTCTACATCCCGCCGGACGCGCTGGAAGTCCTCCTGGAAGCCTTCGAGGGGCCGCTGGACCTGCTCCTCTACCTGATCCGCAAGGCGAACGTCAACATCCTCGACATTCCGATGGCGCCGCTCACCCGGCAATACCTGGATTACGTCGAGGCGATGCGGGCGGTCAATCTGGAACTGGCCGCCGAATACCTGGTCATGGCGGCGATGCTGATCGAGATCAAGTCGCGGATGCTCCTGCCCCGGCCGAAGGAAATCGCCGGCGAAGAGGCGGAAGACCCGCGCGCGGAACTGGTCCGCCGCCTGATGGAATACGAGCAGATCAAGCAGGCGGCGCAGAAGATCAACGGGCTCGACTGCGCCGAACGGGATTTCCTCTGGGTGGAAACCTGGGTGGAAAAAAGCCTGGTCAAGCATTACCCGGCGGTCGATCTGGCGGATCTGCAACGCGCCTGGCGCGACATCCTGCGGCAGGCGAAGCTGCACGAGCGGCACGAAATCCGCCGCGAGGAACTCTCCGTGCGCGAGCACATGGGCATCATCCTGCGCGCCTTGCGGGAGCATGGCGGGCTGCTCCGCTTCACGGAACTGTTCGCGCCGGAAATGGGCGCACCCGCCCTGGTCGTGCATTTCATCGCCATGCTCGAACTCGCCCGCGAACGGCTGATCCATATCACCCAGACGGAAGCCTTCCAGCCGATCTATCTCCGCCTGGCGGGAGCACGCGCCGCCGGGGAAGAAGCCGGGGAAAATACCGACCTTGCAGAGGAAATGACCGATGGAACTGGCGACGCTTAAGGCCGTCCTGGAGGCGGCGCTGCTCACCGCGCAGGAACCGCTCTCCCTCGCCGACATGAAAAAAATGTTCGATGACGAACTGGGCAACGAGGTGTTGCGCCGATGCCTGGACGAAATCCGCGCCGACTGGGAAGCCGGCCGGCGTCCCGCCGAACTGCTGCAACTGGCCTCCGGCTGGCGCTTTCGCGCCCGGGTGGAATACATGCCCTACCTGGAACGCCTGAATCCGGAAAAGCCGCCCAAATATTCCCGCGCCGTCCTGGAAACGCTCGCCATCATCGCCTACCGGCAGCCGGTCACCCGCGGCGACATCGAGGAAATCCGCGGCGTGGCGGTCAACAGCAACGCCATCCGGGCGCTCGAGGAACGCGGCTGGATCGACGTGGTCGGTCACCGGGAAACGCCGGGACGGCCCGCCCTCTACGCCACGACGCGCAAATTCCTCGATGACATGGGATTGCGCGCCCTGGGCGAATTGCCGGTACTGGAAGCCATCAACCCGGATCTGTTCGCCGGGCAGGGAATCGAACTTCCGCCGCCCGCGCCAGCCTCCCCGCCCACCTCCCCCGCAACGCCTGCCGGAAATCTACCCGAGCAGGAAATTTCTCCACCGGAGTCCATGCACGATGAATCAGCCGACGCGCGCTAGAAGCGCCCGCAACGACAAAAAAGACAGAAAAGACGGAAACACCCTTGCCACCCCGCGTCCGCCGGGAAGGCGGGAAAGAGGCCGCCGCGACGATTCTCCGCGGGCGGGCAGGAAAGGCGCGGACGCCGCGGAAGAAACGAGCGGCGAGCGTTTGCACAAGGCGCTCGCGCAGACCGGGCTGGGCTCGCGGCGAGAAATGGAAGAGTGGATCGCGGCGGGCCGGGTGCAGGTCAACGGCCAGCCAGCGCAGATCGGCATGAGCGTCCGCCCGGGCGACCGGGTCAAGGTCAACGGGCGGCTGGTGTATCTGCACTTCGCCGACCGCCTGCCGCGCGTCCTGCTCTACCACAAGCCGGAAGGCGAAATCGTCTCCCGCAGCGACCCGGAAGGCCGTCCCAGCGTCTTCAACGCCCTGCCGCGCCTGCGCGGCGGACGCTGGATCGCGGTCGGGCGGCTGGACATCAACACCTCCGGCCTCCTCATCTTCACCACCTCCGGCGAACTCGCCAACCGCCTGATGCATCCCGCTTCCAACCTGCTGCGCGAATACGCCGCCCGCGTGCTCGGCGAACTCAGCCCGGAAGCGGAACGGCAATTGTTGCAGGGCATCGAACTGGAAGACGGCATGGCGAATTTCGCCAGCCTGGAAGACGCCGGCGGCCAGGGCGCCAATCACTGGTATCGCGTCAATCTCCACGAAGGCCGCAACCGCGAAGTCCGCCGTCTTTTCGAAGCCGTCGGCTGCAAGGTCAGCCGCCTGATCCGCGTCCGCTACGGCCCCTTCATCCTGCCGCCGCGCCTGAAACGCGGACATTGCCTGGAACTGGACGCCGCTGAGGTCGCGCGATTGCAGAAAAGCCTCGGCGGCGATCCCGCTGCCGAAAGCAGGTAGAACGGTGCGATTCAAAATGGGAGACAGGAGACAGAGGACAGGAGACAGAAGACAGAGCGCTCGCTTTGTCGTCAGTAGTCAACGGCCGCCGCTCCGTCCTCTGTCTCCTGTCTCCTGCCTCCTGTCTCCTGCCTCCTGCTGCCAATGAAAATCCTCGTCACCGGCGCGCACGGGTTCATCGGCGGCGCTCTGTGCGCGTTTCTCGAAACACGCGGGCATTGCGTGGTGCGCGCCGTGCGGCAGGCGCGTTCCGCCGGGGAAGTGGCGGTTGGCGAGGTTGATGCCGGGACGGACTGGCACGTGGCGCTGGAAGACTGCGAGGCGGTGGCGCATCTGGCGGCGCGGACGCATGTCATGCGGGAAATGGCGCGCGATCCGCTCGCCGAATTCCGCCAGGTGAATTGCGAAGGCACGCTCAATCTGGCGCGGCAGGCCGCCCAGGCGGGCGCGCGACGCTTCGTGTACCTGAGCACGATCAAGGTCAACGGGGAGCGCACAGGGGAAAAACCCTTTTCCGAAGAGGATGCGCCGATGCCGGGCGACGCCTATGCCATTTCCAAGCACGAGGCGGAACAGGGCCTGCGGGCGCTGGCGCGGGAAACCAACATGGAATACGTCATCATCCGCCCTCCCCTGGTCTATGGCCCCGGCGTCAAGGCCAACTTCGCCCGCCTCATGCGCTGGGCGCGCCGCGGCATCCCGCTGCCCCTGGGCGCGGTGCGCAACCGGCGTTCCCTGGTCGCGCTGGACAACCTGGTCAGCTTCATCGCCCTGTGCGCGGAACGGGACGAATCGCCCAGGGCGGCCAACCAGCTATTCCTGATCGGCGACGACGAGGATGTGTCGACCACGGAACTGCTGCGGCAGGCAATCCGCGCCAGCGGTGGGAAAACGCTTCTCCTCCCGGTGCCGCCCTCCTGGCTGCGCGTCGCCGCCCGCCTCCTCGGCCGGACGGAAACCGCCAGCCGCCTCCTCGATTCCCTCGTCATCGACAGTCGCAAGGCGCGCCATCTCCTGGGATGGCGGGCGGTGACCTCGCTGGAGGAAACCCTGCGCAAAATGGCCCGGCGCGATTGCCCATGAAACGCTGTCTCGATCTCCTCCTCGCCGTCGTCGCCGGCCTGCTTTTCGCCCTACCCATCCTCCTCATCGCGCTCGCGGTGCGCCTGACCTCGCCCGGCCCGGCGCTCTACTGGTCGGATCGGGTCGGACGGCACAACCGCATCTTCCGCATGCCCAAGTTCCGCAGCATGCAGGTCGATACCCCCGCCGTGGCCACCCACCTGCTCGCCGATCCCGACGCCCGCCTGACGCCGATCGGCTCCTTCCTGCGCCGCTCCAGCCTGGACGAATTGCCGCAGTTGTGGAGCATCCTGAAGGGCGACATGAGCTTCGTCGGCCCGCGTCCCGCCCTCTTCAACCAGGACGACCTGATCGCCCTGCGCAGCGAAGCCGGCGTCCATGCCCTGCTGCCCGGCCTGACCGGCTGGGCGCAGATCAACGGCCGGGACGACCTGCCGATCCCGGAAAAGGTGAAACTGGACGCGGAATACCTCGCCCGGCGCTCGCTGGCCTTCGACCTGTACATCCTCTGCCTGACGGCAAGCCGCGTCCTGAAAAGGGAAGGGGTTTCGCATTAGGGCGGT
>JAITDH010000232.1 GCA_031282665.1 Zoogloeaceae bacterium
CCTCCGTCTCTTCCTCGTCTTCCCCGGTGAAGGGGATGAACACTTCGCCGGGGCGGATCATGCCCAGTTCGGAACGCGCGCTTTCCTCGATCGCGGCATAGCCCGTCCGGAGATCGCGCGCCTCCGCTTCCAGCACGGCATTGCGCCGCTTCGCCTCTTCGTTTTCCTTCTTCAACTGTTCCAGTTTCTGGTCGTATTCCCAGACCTTGAGCCAGCCGCCCTCGCCGAACCACAATGGATATTGCAGGAGGAGGACGAGGAAGAAGAGAGCGAGGGTCAGCCAGCGCATGGGAGAGTTAAACGCAAGGTCAGCGCAGAATCAACGCAAAATCAGCGCAGATTGTAGAAGGTTTCGCGGCCCGGATAGGAAGCCGTGTCGCCCAGGTCTTCCTCGATGCGCAGCAACTGGTTGTATTTGGCGATGCGATCCGAGCGGGACAGCGAACCCGTCTTGATCTGTCCGGCGTTCAGGCCCACCGCGATGTCGGCGATGGTGGAATCCTCGGTTTCCCCGGAACGGTGCGAGATGACGGCGGTGTAACCCGCGCGCTTGGCCATTTCCACGGCGGCGAAGGTTTCGGAAAGGGTGCCGATCTGGTTGATCTTGATGAGGATGGAATTGGCGATGCCCTTCGCGATGCCTTCTTTCAGGAGACGGGTATTGGTCACGAACAGATCGTCGCCGACGATCTGCACCCTTTTCCCCAGGCGGTCGGTGAGGAGCTTCCAGCCCTCCCAATCCCCTTCCGCCATGCCGTCCTCGATGGAAACGATGGGGAACTGCTGGACGAGATTTTCCAGGTAATCCACGAATTCCCGCGCGGAAAGTTGCAGGTTTTCCCCCGCCAGGCGGTAGCTGCCCTCACGGTAGAACTCGGAGGCCGCGCAATCAAGGGCGATCAGCACGTCCTTGCCCGGCAGGTAACCCGCCTCCTCGATGGCCTGCATGATGAGGCGGATCGCCTCGGCGTGGCTGGAAAGATTGGGCGCGAAACCGCCCTCGTCGCCCACCGCGGTGGAGAAACCCCTCTTGTCCAGCAGTTTCTTCAGCGCGTGGAAAACCTCCGCGCCCATCCTGAGCGCATCGGAAAAACGCGCCGCGCCGACCGGCATGATCATGAATTCCTGGATGTCGAGGCTGTTGTTGGCGTGCGCGCCGCCGTTGATGATGTTCATCATCGGCACCGGCATCTGCATTGGCCCCATGCCGCCGAAATAACGGTAGAGCGGCAGGCCGGACTCCTCGGCGGCGGCGCGGGCGACCGCCATCGAAACGGCGAGCGTCGCGTTCGCCCCCAGGCGGGATTTGTTTTCCGTCCCGTCGAGTTCGATCAGGGTGTGGTCGATGAATGCCTGTTCCTGCGCGTCCAGCCCGACGATGGCTTCGGAAATCTCGGTATTGATGTGCTCCACCGCCTTCAACACCCCCTTGCCCAGATAGCGGCTCTTGTCCCCGTCGCGCAATTCGATTGCCTCGCGCGAGCCGGTGGAAGCGCCGGAAGGCACCGCCGCGCGGCCCATGATGCCGGATTCGAGCAGCACATCGCACTCGACGGTAGGATTGCCGCGCGAATCCAGAATCTCGCGGGCAATGACATCAACAACGGAACTCATGGGTTTCTCCTGTAAACATCGGGGCAAGAACGAGGTGCGCATCATAACACGCTGTCCGCCAGGGCAGGCGCGGGCGGAAGCAGCCGGGTGCAAACCAAAGTGGAGGAAACTCGTGTGGTTGCCTCCAAGCTCGTCATTGCGAGGCGCGTAGCGCGTGGTTTCGTAGGTTGGATAAGCCGAAGGCGTAATCCGACAATCGTTCATTACCGGCGCTTGCGCCGCTGTTCTTTGGTTTGCGATGCTGCGCATCGTATGGTTGAAATGTCGGATTGCGCTTCGCTTATCCAACCTACAAAACCAACGGCCTCGTCATTCCTCCACTTTGGATTGCACCCGAAGCAGCCGGGTGCACAATCCAAAGGGGAGGAATCCCCTGCGTTTTGACCGCCAACCTCGTCATTGCGAGGCGCGTAGCAACATGGTTTCGTAGATATAATGCCCGCTCCGTTTTGCCATCCCTTCTCCCATGCTCGCCTCTCTCGCTCAAATCCTGCTTTTCCAGTTTGCCGGCGAAAGCCTGTCGCGCGGGCTGGGGCTGCCGGTGCCGGGGCCGGTGTTGGGGATGCTCATGTTGTTCGTGTTCCTGCTGGCGCGCGGCCGGGTGGCGGAGGATATGACGCGGACGGCGGGAGTCCTGCTGCGCTACCTGCCACTCTTCTTCGTTCCCGCGGGCGTCGGCGTGATGCTGATCCTGCCCACCCTGCGCCGGGAAGGGGCGGCGCTTTTCGTCGTCGTCGTCCTGAGCACCGGCCTGACCATTGCGGTCACGGCCTGGCTGACGCAATTCCTGATGCGGCGCGGGGAAAAAGGCGGGAAGACGGAAAACGCGGACCGGCCGGCCAGGGAAAGTCCCGGAAGTCCCCCATGAGCAAGGACTGGCTCGCGCTCTGGCACATGTTGAGCGCGCAACCCCTCTTCGGACTGGCGGCGACCCTGCTCGCCTACTGCCTGGGCGACCTCCTCTACCGGCGTTGCCGCTACACCCCTCTCCTGAACCCGGTCTTCATCGCGATCGTCGCGCTGATCGGCTT
>JAITDH010000236.1 GCA_031282665.1 Zoogloeaceae bacterium
CATCGCCCCGCGCGCCGCCTTGTCCATATCCGCCATCATGACTTGCAGGGACTGGCGGGTCAGTTCCAGGTCGCGCTCCACATACCGATGCAAGAGCCAGCAAAACCCGAAGAATATGGCCAACAACGCAAGCACATTCCAGCCCAGGGCCAGATAGGGGCGATGACGATAGGAGGCGAGGATGGTTTGCACGGTGAGAGAAGGTGAGGAAATGCCGTTATTTTACGCGCCAACTGGTAGGTTGGATGAGCGCAGCGTAATCCGACACTCGTACACCCGATGCGTAGCATCGCAAATCAGGACAGCATCGCAAATCAAGAATAGCGGCGCAAGCGCCGGTGATGAACGAATGTCGGATTACGCCTTCGGCTCATCCAACCTACGAAACCACTTCCTTGCGGGCGAAAACCCAAATATTTTCCTCGCTTTGCGCCGGATCGTAGGCGTAGCCTTCCTGGTCGAAGGCGCGCAGATCTTCCGGCTGCGTGAGGCGGTTCTGGATGGCGTAGCGCGCCATCAGGCCGCGGGCGCGTTTGGCGTAGAAACTGATGACCTTGCAATGGCCGTTTTTCCAGTCCTTGAAAACCGGCTGGATGACGGGGACGGTCAGTCCCTTGCCGCGCACCGCCTGGAAATATTCTTCCGAAGCCAGGTTGATGAGCACGGGATCGGAATCTCCGGCAGCCTTCCGCGTGGCTTCGCTGGCCGCCTTGCCCAGGCGGTCTCCCCACCAGGCGTAGAGATCCTTGCCCCGGCTGTTGGATAGTTTGGTGCCCATTTCCAGCCGGTAGGGCTGGATCAGGTCGAGCGGACGCAGGAGGCCGTACAGGCCGGAAAGCACGCCCAGGCGGGTTTGCGCCCAGTCGAGATCGGCGGCGGAAAGGCTTTGCGCATCCAGCCCTTCATATACGTCGCCGGCAAAGGCCAGCACCGCCTGTTTCGCGTTCGCCGGGGTGAAGGGCCGCGTCCATTCGGCGCAACGGGTGACGCCGAGCGTGGCGAGCCGGTCGCTGATGCCCATCAGGCTGGCGATTTCGGCCGGGGAAAACTGGCGCAGCCGGGCAATGAGCGCCGCGGATTCATCCAGCCAGGCGCACTGGCTGTATGCCCCGACATGCGGCGGCGTGTCGAAATCCAGCCTCTTGGCGGGGGAAAGCAGCATGAACATGGCGGTCAGGCGTTTTCCCGCAACGACCGCTTTCTTTCGATTTCGCCCAGATACCGGTTTCTCAGGCGGATCGTCTTCGGGGTGATTTCCACCAGTTCGTCGTCGGCGATGAATTCGATCGCCGATTCCAGCGTCAGCGCCACGGGCGGCACGAGGCGCACGGCCTCGTCGGTGCCGGAGGCGCGGACGTTGGTCAGTTGCTTGCCTTTCACGGGATTCACCACCAGGTCGTTGTCGCGGCTGTGGATGCCGATGATCATGCCCTCGTAGAGCCTTTCCCCCGGATTGACGAACATGCGGCCGCGATCCTGCAATTTCCACAGGGCGTAGGCAACCGCTTCGCCATTTTCCTGCGAGATGAGGACGCCGTTGCGCCGCCCGGCGACGCCGCCGTCCTTGACCGGCGCGTATTCGTCGAAGACGTGGCTCATCAGGCCGGTGCCGCGGGTGAGGTTCATGAATTCGCCCTGGAAGCCGATCAGGCCGCGCGCCGGAATCCGGTATTCGATGCGCACCCGGCCGCGCCCGTCCGGGGTCATGTCCAGCATGTCGCCCTTGCGCTGCCCGAGCGATTCCATGACGCCGCCCTGGTGCTGCTCTTCCACGTCCACGGTGAGCATTTCATAGGGTTCGCACTCGATGCCGTCGATCGTCCGCTTGACCACGCGCGGACGCCCCACCGCCAGTTCATAGCCCTCGCGGCGCATGTTTTCGAGGAGGATGGAAAGATGCAGTTCGCCGCGCCCGCAGACGTCGAACACATCGCCGTTGGGTGTGTCGTCCACGCGCAGCGCCATGTCGGTGAGGAGTTCCCGGTGCAGGCGGTCGCGGATCTGGCGGCTGGTGACGAACTTGCCTTCCGTGCCGGCGAGCGGACTCGTGTTCACCATGAACTGCATGGAGAGCGTCGGTTCGTCGATCTTCAGGAGCGGCAGGGTTTCCGGGCGCTCCGGGTCGGTGAGCGTGCAGCCGAGGGCGAGATCCTCGATGCCCGTCACCTGCACGATGTCGCCCGCCTGGCCTTCGTCGAGCTCCACCTTGTTCAGCCCCTTGAAGCCGAATACCTGCCCGATCCTCGCCTTGAACGGCGTGCGGTCGTGCCGGGCGGCTTCTTCCTCGGTGCCGAACATCACCATGACCTGCTGCCCGGTTTTCACCCGGCCGCGCTTGATGCGCCCGATGCCGATGCGGCCGACATAGGAACTGTAGTCGAGGGCGGAAATCTGGAATTGCAGCGGCGCGTCCAGATCGCCTTCCGGCGCGGGCACGTGGGAGAGGATGGTTTCGAAGAGCGGCCGCATGTTCTCGCGCGGCGCGGCAAGTTCCAGCGCCGCCCAGCCGTTCAGGCCGGAAGCGTAGATGATGGGGAAATCCAGTTGCGCGTCGCTGGCGCCCAGCTTGTCGAACAGATCGAAGGTGAGGTTGATGGCGTTGTCCGGGTTGGCGCCGTCGCGGTCGACCTTGTTGACCACCACGATCGGGCAGAGCCCCAGGCCGAGCGCCTTCTTGGTGACGAAACGGGTCTGCGGCATCGGCCCTTCGACGGCATCGACCAGGAGCAGGACGCCATCGACCATGCCCAGCACCCGCTCGACCTCGCCGCCGAAATCCGCGTGTCCGGGCGTATCGACGATGTTGATGTGGATGCCCTCGTATTCGACGGAGGTGTTCTTGGCGAGGATGGTGATGCCGCGCTCTTTTTCGAGATCGTTGGAATCCATCACCCGGTCGGCCACCTGCTGATGCGCGGCGAAGGTGCCGGATTGGCGCAGAAGCTGGTCGACCAGGGTGGTCTTGCCATGGTCGACGTGGGCGATGATGGCGATGTTGCGGATGGGGCGAAGGGACATGATGTTCGGGGAAAATAAAAAGCGAAAGATTCTAACATGCCGGATGATGGAATTCTGGTACATTCATCTCTTCGGACGCAATTCGAAGGAGAGGAACCGAACGAAGCGCGACCGCTTGCCGTTCCCTCGCCCCCAATACTTTGGGGGCGAGGGTGCCCCGGCAGGGGCGGGAGAGGGAACGGCAAGCGGCGGCGCTTCGCCTGGGAAGGTTTTTCTCCCGCCTTGAATCGTCCCCCATCCTTTCCACATGGCACCCTTTGCCGAAAGACAAAGGTCACAGGTTCAGAGCAGGAGCGTATGGACGAGATTTCTATCATCATCATTCTTGGCGCCATTTTTCTCTGGCTTTTCATCTTGCCCATCGTGCTTCTCGTGAAAACGAGCCGACTGAAGGCGGATGCCCAGGCGCTGAAAAAAGAACTGACGGTGCTGACCGTGCGGACGATGCGGCTCGAGAAAGCGCTGCAAAAATCACCCGATGCGCTGAATATGGCAAGCGCCGCGGCGGCGGCGGACGAAACGCGGGATACGCCGCGCGTCAGCCCCGCACAAACAGCCCAGCCGGCAACCCCGCGCCACGAAACCCCGGCGCAACCGGCAAGGATAGTGGGAGAAAAATCACTCGCCATCGACATATCCATCCCGCCCGCTTCCGAAACATCGGCCGAACCTCCCTCGGTCGCGCCCAATCCACCCAGATCTGAACCCAAACCCGAACCCGCTCCTACCCCTGAACCCGTCTCCCCGGCGGCAGAGCAAACCTCCAGGCCGTCCCAACCGTCCCGGCCATCCAGGCCATCCCAACCGTCCCAACCATCCCGGCCCCAACCGCCCCGGCCATCCCAGCCTCGAACACATCGGCCACCGCCCCCGCCGCCTCAACCCGTCTGGCTGGAGCAGGCCAAGGCCTGGCTCCTGGGCGGCAATACCGTCCTGCGCGTCGGCGTGACCCTGCTCTTCATCGGGCTGGCCTTCCTGTTGCGTTACGCTTCCGAGCAATTCGTCGTGCCGGTGGAAGTCCGCTACATCGGCGTCGCCCTGACCGCCCTGGTGCTTCTCGTCCTGGGCTGGCGGCTGCGGCGGAAGAAACCGGCCTATGGCCTGATCTTGCAGGGCACGGGGATCGCCGTCCTCTACCTGACCACCTTCGCCGCCCTGCGCCTGCATCCGCTCTTGTCTTCCAGCGAAGCGTTCACCATCCTGGTGTCGGTCACCCTGTGCTCGGTCATCCTGGCGGTGGCGCAAAACGCCCTGGGCCTCGCGCTCGTCTCGGTGCTGGGCGGCTTTGCCGCGCCTATCCTGACCTCCACCGGCAGCGGCAACCATGTGGCCCTGTTCAGCTATTTCGCCCTCCTGAATGCCGGCATCGTCCTGATCGCCTGGTTCAAGGCCTGGCGGATATTGAACCTGGCGGGCTTCATCGGCACCTTCGGCATCGGTTTCGCGTGGGGGACGCGTTCCTACACGCCGCAATTCTTCGACAGCACGGAAGCCTTCCTGATCCTCTTCTTCCTGATGTACGTCAGCATCAGCCTTCTATTTACCCGGCGGCGGCTCCTGGAAGCGGAAAACGCGCCGGAAAACGCGTCGGGAAACGAGGCAAGCGGGCGCGAACAATGGCTGCGCTGGTCGACCAGGAAAACGGATTACCTCGACGGCAGCATGATCTTCGGCCCGCCCATTCTCGGCTTCGGCCTGCAATGCGCGCTGATCCAGCACATCGAATTCGGCATGGCCTTCTCCGCCCTGCTCCTGGGGCTTTTCTATCTCATCCTGGCGTTCCTTCTCCGCCAGACGAAGGTCATCCTGCTGACGGAAATCTGCCTGGCATTGTGCGTGATCTTCGGCTCCCTGGCGGTTCCCCTCGCGTTGGATGCGCAATGGACTTCCGCGGCCTGGGCGGTGGAAGGCGCGGGGCTTTACTGGCTGGGCCTGCGCCGCTCGAGGCCCCTGACGCGCGCCTTCGCGCTTCTCCTGATGCTGGCCTCGTCGCTGACCTATCTCTCCCAGATGGAACGAGGCGACGACACCCTTCTTTCCGGCTCCGTGCTCGGCGCCTTCCTGCTCGGCGCGGCCCTGCTGTTCGCCTGGCGCTCCTTGCGCCGGACGCCGCAAGCCTGGCGTTCCGACAGTGAGGCGGCGCAGTGCCAGCCGATCCTCGCCGTGAGCGGCCTGTGCTTTCTCTACCTGATCGCCCCCTTGAGTTTCGACGCCTACCTGACCGCGGCAAGCTGGGCGCTGGCGGGCTTGCTCACGCTTTTCATCGGCTTGCGGCTGGGCGCGCGCGCTTTCCTGTCGTGCGCGCTGTGGGTGCAATTGCTCGGCGGCCTCGTCTTCCTGCAGGACATCTCCTTCGGCTCGGGGGGCAACGTGTTCCATTCCGGCTGGTACGGCCTTCTCTGCGCCTCCTTCCTGGGCCTCACCCTGGTCGCCAGCGCGCTCCTCGCGCAACGCAACCTGTGGGTGCAAGGGCAGCCGGAATTGTCGAAGGGATTCGGTCTGGCGCTCCTGGCGGGACTCGTCTTCCTCAATCTGGCGGCGCTCTTCGTGCTGGACTGGACCCGCGCCGGCGCGGCCTGGGCGATCAGCGGCCTCGTGATCTTCTCGCTGGGATACGCGCTGCGCCTGCGCCCGGCGTTCTATTTCGGCCTTTGCCTGGAAGCGGCGGGAGGCATGGCCTTTCTTCTCGACAGGCACCGCTATTTTGCCTTTGCGCCAGAAACGACGCCGTTCCTGCACACCGATTTCTGGGTGCCCGCCACCCTGTCGCTGGCGGCCCTGGTCTGCGCCTGGCGCTTGCATCGCGCCGCCCGCCAGGGTGGTTCGATAGAAGATTGAGCAATGATGCGCCTCGAAACCACGGCCTCTTCGCTCTTTGAAAAATCAAGAGACTCCAGCGCGGCACGACAAAGAGAGGCCACCCTCGTTTCGTTCAGCCAAGCCCGTCTCCTACCCGCCTTGATTCATGCGGGAAAGGATGCTTCCTTTGTTTCCTTCGCCGAATCGATATATGAGGCGTCAATGGCTTTGGATGATGCTGGTTCCGTATTCGAACTTGCTTTCCAAACGCTTTGCAGGGCTGGCGATGCAGCGTAAGAAATCCTTCCGGAAAATCCTGTGGTTTTTCCTGATGTTGCCATTCGAGTTGCTGGAATTCAGCTTCATGTTCATCCCGGTAGGCATTTTCTTTCTCTTGACCATTTATGTCATGATGCGCCTGCCGGAATATGGCGGCTTGGGAATCGCGGGCATGATTGCCTATGTCGTCATGGTTCCATTTCTTCTGTTTTATGCCTGCAAGCGGTATGACCGCATTTGGGCAATGCTCAAATTTCGTGTTTTGAGATGGGTTGGAAGGCGCGAGAAGAAGTGGAATATTTCACGAAACGACGGCAAACATCGAGAGGTTTTTTGAAGTGAGCGAAAGAATGACGAGAGATTCATTTCCAGCCGATCATGCCGCAATGGAAAATCGAATGAAAGACATCATCCGGCCATTCCTTGCCACATGGGCCATCCTCATGGCAATCAGCGCCATCACCCTGGATGGCGGGGTTCTATCCTTCTTCTTTGCCTGCTACCTGCTGCATCTTGCGCTTATTCTTTCGTTCCTGTTCCTTGCGAAAAAATGGAATTTGTCGGGCACGACCAAGGGAATCGTCATCGCCTGCATCGGCGCCGTCTTCCTCGTCCTTCTCTCGATTGGCGCAAGCAATGGCCCCCGGTTTTTCCGCGGACAATGGACCTCGTGTGCAGTCGAAAATTGCGGCGGCTTTGCACGAGCGCAAAATCCATGCGTTGGTTTCGTAGGTTGGATGAGCGAAGCGTAATCCGACATTCGTACCCCACGATGCGCAGCATCGCAAATCAAGGAACAGCGGCGCAAGCGCCGGTGATGAACGATTGTCGGATTACGCCTTCGGCTCATCCAACCTACCAAACCTACCCAACCTACGAAACCACGTCGCTTCGCGCCTCGCAAACAATCGCGTCCCATATGGCCTTTGATTCCCTGATTTCC
>JAITDH010000244.1 GCA_031282665.1 Zoogloeaceae bacterium
AAAAAACATCGAAATGCCGATCACCGCCGCCGTCGTCGACCTCCTGCAGGGCCGCATCTCCCCCCGCGATGCCGTCGCCGGCCTGCTGGCCCGCGATCCGGCGGAGGAATGAGCCGCGCTCTCCGCATCGATGCTCGCAGGGACGGCTTCGGCCTCACGACCTCCGCCTGGCTTTCGCCGGTCTACTTTGTCCCGGTAGCTTCACACGCAATCGTTACCCATCACGCATGCACCGGTAGGCTACTGATGACGGAACATCAGGCTTCCTCCCGTAAAAAAAGACGGTGAAGCAATGAAACAAACGACTTCACGTCGCACGAAGACCGCGTCATTCCGGGGGGAAAGAAAGGGGTTTTGTCATTTCGATACTCGCGGGGATCAGGTGGGAAAGGGTAGGGGAGGGCAGGGGGGCGGAAAAATGCCGGAGGATTCATGTCCTGCCCGGAAAAGTCAATGCTCCCTTCGCCATCCAGGCATCATGCCCTTCATGCATGCAGCGCCTGGATGGTCTCACCCGTTGAAGAAGTCCTTCACCTTGTCCATCCAGGATTGGGCGCGCGGGTTGTGCTTGCCGTCGTGTCCCTGGGAAATTTCTTCCAGTTCCTTCAGCAATTCCTTTTGCCGGTCGGTGAGGCGTACCGGGGTTTCGACGATGACGTGGCAGAGCAGGTCGCCGTGCGAATGGCTGCGGATTCCCTTGATGCCTTTGCCGCGCAGGCGAAAAACGCGCCCGGTCTGGGTTTCGGGCGGGATCTTGAAATTCGCCGCGCCGTCCAGGGTGGGAATCTCGATTTCCCCACCTAGGGCGGCGGTGGTGAAGGAGATGGGCATTTCGCAGTGCAGGTCGTTGTGGTCGCGTATGAAGACGGAATGCTGCTTGAGGTGTACCTGCACGTAGAGATCGCCCGGCGGGCCGCCGTTCATGCCGTGTTCGCCCTCGCCGGAAAGCCGGATGCGATCGCCCTCGTCGACCCCGGCGGGAATCTTCACGGCCAGTGTCTTGTGTTTCTTGACCCGTCCCACGCCATGACAGGAGGGACACGGATCGGCGATGAAGCGGCCCGTGCCATGACATTTGTGGCAGGTCTGCTGGATGGAGAAAAAGCCCTGTTGCAGGCGAATCTGGCCGGTGCCCCCGCAGGTCGGGCAGGCCTTGGGTTCCGTGCCGGGCTTGGCGCCGGAGCCGTGACAGGTTTCGCAGGTTTCCATGGTGGGAATGCGAATCTTGGTTTCCGTGCCCTTGGCGGCCTGTTCGAGGGTGATTTCCAGGTTGTAGCGCAGGTCCGCGCCGCGATAGATGCCGCTGTGCCCGCCGTGGCCGCCGCCGCGATTGCCGAAGATTTCGTCGAAGATGCCACCGAAGGCGTCGGCGAAACTGCCGAAGCCTTGCCCACCACCGCCGAATCCGGCCTGGGGATCGATGCCGGCATGGCCGTATTGGTCGTAGGCCGCCCGTTTCTGGGCGTCGGAGAGGATTTCGTAGGCCTCTTTCGCTTCCTTGAATTTTTCTTCGGCTTCCTTGCTGTCCGGATTCCGGTCCGGGTGATATTTCATGGCCAGCTTGCGGTAGGCCTTCTTGATTTCCTCTTCGCTCGCGTCGTTATTTACGCCGAGGATTTCGTAAAAATCTTTCTTGTTGCTCATGGTATGGCGTTCCTGGTGTAAATGAGGCGTCAGCGCGGGGCGAAAAGCTTGAAGGGTTTGCCCCAATTCACTTCTTCGCTGCTGGTTCCCATGAACCAGTCGCTGCAATTGCCCTGTTCGCAGACGCGGCTGTCAACATGGAAAAGGGTGACGACATCCGTGTCTGGCGGGATCGCTTCCCGCTTGCCGACCCTGGCGGCGAGGAGGACGCTGTGCTGGCTGTCGGGAAAATCCGGCGTGACGCCGACGAGGCGCGCGCTTGCCCATTCGTCACGGCTGGCGGGGCGGATGAGGGCGCTGTCGCGCGTTTGCATCTTGTCCAGGCGCACGCGCAGGCCGATGGTCTTGCCTTCCCAGCGGAAAGGATTTTCCTCGAGCTGCTCCAGCGTGAGCCAGGCATGAATGCCGTTCTTGCGATTGAATTCATGGAACCGCTGGCGGCTTTCCGCCTGTTTCTGCTGGTATTGCGCGCGGGTCTTTTCCTTTTCCGCGGCTTCGGATGCCTTGTTGTAATAGCCGGCCAGTTCGCCGCTTGCGTTTACCCGCGCTTCGACCAGTGGATCGGGCAGGAGGTTGTTGGCCGTGACCTTGAAGGTGCCGGTATGGATGCCGACGCGGATTTCCTGCTTGTCGTTCGGGCAGGCTTGCCGATAGCGTTTGCCCGCTTCCCGCATGAGTTTCTGCACGAGATCGTTGTCGGCGGCGTTCGCGCCGGATTTCAAGGTCAGGCGCAGGGATTCCACGCGGCAGAGTTCGAGCGGCCCGTCTTGCGCGCTGCGGCTGACGAAGAGCAGATCCGCGTCGCCCGCCTTGCCTTGTGGCACGAGATAACGGTCGCCCGGCGCGGGTTCCACGGCGCCGTCGATCTTGTTGCCGTTCAAGAAAATGCCGTTCCTGAATTCGCCTTCCCAGATGCTCTTCGGTGTCATCCGCGCGAGGCGAAACAGCCATTCGGCCTTGCCCTTGCCTTCGGCGCGTCCGTTCTTGCAGCCGCCGCTGTAGCGCAGGGCGTATTCGTCCTGTCGCCGCAGGTAGCTTGGCCCCCAGACGGCGCAGGCGCCGTCCTCGGATTTGATGTAACCGTTCCGTTCATAGCTGTCGGCGGAGGCCGGAAGGGAGCACAGGCCGGCAAGGACGGCGGCGGCAAGGGCGAAGGAGGAAAATTTACACATGGCGGTTTTCCAGGCAGGGAAAGCAAACAACGGGGATGCGGTGAGCATCCCCGTTCCGGCAGAAAAGAAAGGGGACGTGATTATTTCTTGTCTT
This sequence comes from Zoogloeaceae bacterium, assembly GCA_031282665.1. The sequence goes on from JAITDH010000244.1 coordinate 2,911, forward strand.
TTACCTCGGTGAATTCCGCGTCGACCACATCGCCTTCGACGGTCTTTTCGCCCTGGCCTTGCGCGCCCTGGGCGCTCGCGCCGGGGTTACCCTCCGCGCCCTGCTGCTGGGCGTACATCTTTTCGCCCAGCTTCTGCGCGGCCTGGGAAAGCGCCTCGGTCTTCGCGGCGATGGCTTCCTTGTCGTTGCCGCGCGCGGCTTCTTCCACTTCCTTCAGGGCGGCCTCGATCTTTTCCTTTTCCCCGGCGTCCAGCTTGTCGCCGTATTCGGCCAGGGATTTTTTCACCATGTGCGTCATGGCGTCGGCGCTGTTGCGCGTATCGGCCAGTTCGCGCGCCTTCCGGTCGTCTTCCGCGTGCAGTTCGGCGTCCTTCACCATCGCCTGGATTTCCGCTTCGGAAAGCCCGGAATTCGCCTTGATGGTGATCTTATTTTCCTTGCCGGTGCCCTTGTCCTTCGCGGAAACGTGCATGATGCCGTTGGCGTCGATGTCGAAGCTCACCTCGATCTGCGGGATGCCGCGCGGCGCGGGCGGGATGCCTTCCAGATTGAATTGCCCCAGGCTCTTGTTGCCGGAAGAGACCTCCCGCTCGCCTTGCAGGACGTGGATGGTCACGGCCGACTGGTTGTCGTCGGCGGTGGAAAACACCTGGCTCGCCTTGGTCGGGATGGTGGTGTTCTTCTGGATCAGCTTGGTCATCACGCCGCCCAGGGTTTCGATGCCGAGCGACAGGGGCGTCACGTCGAGGAGGAGGACATCCTTCACGTCGCCTTGCAGGACGCCGCCCTGGATGGCCGCGCCGACCGCCACGGCCTCGTCGGGATTCACGTCGCGGCGGGGATCGCGGGCGAAGAATTCCTTCACCTTTTCCTGCACCTTGGGCATGCGGGTCATGCCGCCGACGAGGATCACGTCGTCGATGTCGGAGATCTTGCAACCCGCGTCCTTCAGCGCCACCTTGCACGGCTCGATGGTGCGCGCGACGAGATCGTCGACCAGCGATTCAAGCTTGGCGCGGGTGAGCTTCTGCGTCAGGTGCTTGGGACCGGAGGCGTCCGCCGTGATGTAGGGCAGGTTCACCTCCGTCTGCTGGCTGGAGGAAAGCTCGATCTTCGCCTTTTCCGCCGCTTCCTTCAGGCGTTGCAGGGCGAGCACGTCCTTCTTCAGGTCGACGCCGGATTCCTTCTGGAATTCGTCGATGATGTAGTCGATCAGGCGCTGGTCGAAATCCTCGCCGCCCAGGAAGGTGTCGCCGTTCGTCGCCAGCACTTCGAATTGCTTTTCGCCATCCACATCGGCGATTTCGATGATGGATATGTCGAAGGTCCCGCCGCCCAGGTCGTAAACCGCGATCTTCCGGTCTTTCCGCGCTTCCTTGTCCATGCCGAAGGCGAGCGCCGCGGCGGTCGGTTCGTTGATGATGCGCCGCACCTCCAGGCCGGCGATACGGCCCGCGTCCTTGGTGGCCTGCCGCTGGCTGTCATTGAAGTAGGCGGGCACGGTGATGACCGCCTCGGTGACTTCCTCGCCCAGGTAATCCTCGGCGGTTTTCTTCATCTTCCGCAGCACTTCGGCGGAAATCTGCGGCGGCGCGACCTTCTTGTCGCGGACCTCCACCCAGGCGTCGCCGTTGTCGGCGCGGACGATCTTGTAAGGCATCAGGCTGATGTCCTTTTGCACTTCCTTTTCCTCGAAGCGCCGGCCGATCAGGCGCTTGACCGCATACAGCGTGTTCTTCGGATTGGTGACCGCCTGCCGCTTGGCGGGCGCGCCGCAGAGGATTTCGCCATCCTCGGCATAGCCGATGATGGAAGGCGTGGTGCGCGCGCCTTCCGAGTTTTCGATGACCCTGGCGCTGCCGCCTTCCATGACGGCCACGCAGCTATTGGTGGTGCCCAGGTCGATGCCAATGATTTTTCCCATGTTCGATTCCTTTCAACTTTTGATTTGCCGTCGTCGTCATTTTTCCTTGCGATGACAGCGGGTTGGATGTGTTCCTGTTTCGCTAGATAGGCATACTTTTCCGGATTTCAAGCCTTGCCCCGGGAAACCATCACCATGGCCGGGCGCAGCACGCGCTCGGCGATCAGATAGCCCTTTTGCAGCACCTGCGCCACGGCATTCGGTTCCAGGTCGCTCTCCACCATCTGGATGGCCTGGTGCAGATTCGGATCGAACCTTTCCCCGAGCGGGTCGATTTCCTTGATCCCGGATTTCTCGAAAGCCGCGACGAGCTGCTTCAAGGTCAGTTCCACGCCGCCGCGCAAATCCTCCACGCTCTGCCCCTCGCGCGACAGCGCCGCCTACAGGCTGTCCTTCACGGCGAGAAGCTCGCCAGCGAATTTTTCGATGGCGAATTTATGCGCCTTGGCGACATCTTCCTGCGCGCGGCGGCGCACGTTTTCCGTCTCCGCCTTGGCCCGCAGCCAGTTGTCTTCACTGGCCGCCAGTTTTTCCGCCAGTACCCGCAACTGCCCGGCCGGGTCCGGGGTTTCCGGGCTTGCCGGGATTTCCACGAACGCTTCGGGCGCCGCCGTGGCCGTTTCTGGCGCTTCCTCGGGGATGTTTGGCGCATCTTGCGGATTTTGCGTTTCTTCACTCATGGGGATAGGCCTCCTGGGTCAGCTTCCTAAAGATTTTTCGGATTTCCGGGTTATGGGGACAGCTTTTCCTTTTTCAAGGAGGGGGACGGGAAAAATTCGGCCGGTTGCACCTCACGGCGCGTTTCTGGATTTTTCGATTCCGATTCCTGTTAATATGCAAGTCTTGGTTACAGGTAGCGCATACGTTTCGAGAACACATGGAAAACATTGGCAAATATCGCGTCATCCGGGAACTGGGCAAGGGCGCCACGGCGGTGGTATACCTTTGCAGCGACCCGGATTCCGATCGGCAGGTCGCCGTCAAACTGGTCAGTTTCGACCACGAGAACGCGGCGGTTTCCCGACGGATGAGAAAGCTGTTCCGCACCGAACTCGCCATCGCCAAGCGTCTCGACCATCCGAACATTGTCCGCATCTATGACGCGATGGTGGAAGAAAACCAGGCCTACCTCGTCATGGAATATGTAGACGGCGTCTCGCTGGAATCGTTTTGCAAGATCGAGCAGTTGCTGCCCTTCTATCGCGTGATCGGCATCATCTTCAAATGCTGCATGGCGCTCGACCATGCCTACCGGCAAGGCATCATCCACCGGGACATCAAGCCCGCCAACATCCTGGTCGACAAGAACGACAACCCGAAAATCGCCGACTTCGGCCTGGGGCTCAACATCAAGAAGGACATGGACCGGGATTCCACCTTCGTCATGGGCGTCGGCTCCCCCGCCTACATGTCGCCGGAACAGCTCAAATCCTATCCGCTCAACCAGAAAACCGACCTTTATTCTCTCGGCATCGTTCTCTTCCAGTTGCTCACCGGGCGCCTGCCCTTCCGCGCCAAGAACCAGGCCGCGCTGGTCTACAAGATCATGAACATGGACCCGCCGCTGGTTTCCCGCCTGAATCCAGGCGTTCCAAACAAACTCGACGCCATCCTCAAGAAGGCGATGGAGAAGGATCTCTACAGTCGATACAGCAACGGCGCGGAGTTCGCCAAGGATCTGTCCACCGTGCGCTACACCATCGTCGGCAACGAAGATGAAATCGTGCTCGAAGACAACCGGCATTTTTCCGCCCTGCGCAGGCTGGAATTCTTCCTCGAATTTGAAAACGTGGAGCT
>JAITDH010000010.1 GCA_031282665.1 Zoogloeaceae bacterium
TTTCGCTGACGTTGACCTCATGCGGAACGTCCGGGTTGGAATATTCCGCCATGGAACTATCCTTCCGGCGGCGGGCACCAGGCAGTGCCGTAGGCCACCAGTTCCACGCAGGCCAGACCGCTTTCCCTGTTTTCCAGATTGGACAGGGTGCTCGTTTCCAGGCGCACGTTGAAAATGGCCTTCGCGCCCATCTCCTGGGCCTGTTCCTTCATCCGCAGGATGGCTTCGCGGCGACCGCGGTCGAGCATGGCCTCGAAACTGCTGAGACGACCGCCGAACAACTTCTTCAGACTGGCGACGAATTGCCGGAAATAGTCGCTCCCCATGACGACTGAACCGCAGACGAGCGCGAATCTCTGTCCGGCAAAATCCGCTGGCGGACGCTTCTCATTGAACACGAAGATATGGCGATACTTGCGCTCGCGTGTCTTGATCGAACGATAGTGCCGGTTCTGGTCGATCGACCCGAACACGTAGCCAACGATGAGCAGCACGAAAAAAATGGCAATGGCAAAAAGCTCGCCCATGGTCATTCTCCGCCGCGTTCGAGCACTACCGCCGTACCGTAGGCCAGGATTTCCGCCGCGCCGGCAGCGATGTTCGCGGTGGAAAAGCGCACGTTGATAACGGCGTTGGCACCGACGGCGTGGGCCTGTTTCGCCATGCGATCCAGGGCTTCCTGGCGCGATTCGTTGAGCAATTCGGTATAGCCCTCGAGTTCGCCGCCGACGATGTTCTTCAGGCTGGCCATGATGTCGCGCCCGACGTGCTTGGCACGCACGGTACTGCCCTGCACCAGTCCGAGATGCCTGGTAATGGTGTAGCCGGGGAAATACTCGATGTTGCTCAGCATGATTCTGGATGCGTTCGTCACCATTCGTTTTTCCTTCACTGTTCAAAAAATCGAAGGCCTGATATTACGCCTTTGCACATTCCAAAACACAGATTCGTTGTTAGAATCGGAACACGACCAACCCCAGGTTTTCCGGACATTTCATGCATATCGGCATCACCCTTCGTCTTTCTTTCGTGTTGGCGATCTTTGCCATGCTGGCGTCCGGGCTGACCGGTTATTACACCTATGACAGCAATCGCCGCCTTCTGGTCGCGCGCACGGAAAGGAACCTGCAAAGCTACGCCCAGGCGCTCGGACAGCGCCTCGTCTCTTCCCTGAACTCGGTGGCGCGGGACGCGCGCCTTCTGGCCGTGCAAGGCAATGGAGAAGGAGGTTCGCAGGAAGACGTCCTGCGCACCGCCCGCGCGCTCATGCAGACGCATCCCGAATACCTGTACATCAGCCTGGTCGATGTCAGGCAGGATTGGCAGAACTGGCAGGAACCCGTGCGCATCGTCCGCGATGAAAACACCCAGTTGCGCCAGGTGACGAACGCGGACGACCCCCTGCTCGCCTACCTGAAGCCCGCCCTGCTCCTGGCGCCCGGCCAGATATTCCTCTCCGAAGTCATCGCGGAAAAAAACCTGGCGGACGGGGAACGGCATCATTCCGCGTTCCTGGTTGCCGCGCCTTTCATGCGGGCAAACGGCATGAACAGCAGCATCATGATAACGATCTGCATCAGCCTGGAAAGCCTGTTCAAGGAAATTCGCACCGAACTGCCGCTTGCCCTCCAGCTCTATCTCGCCGACGATCAGGGCCGACTGATCCACCATGCCAGCCGCGAGCAGACGCAGGCATCGGACGGTCGCTCCCTGCAAGACCTGTTCCCCGCCGTCACTCCGATCATCGACGGCAGCCAGAATGTCCTGATGCTGAACGAATCGGCGCAAAATCCCTCCGGCAAGCTGATGGCCTTCGTCCGCGTCCAGTCGGCGGATTTCAGCGACCGGCGTTTCTTCATCCTGGGATTGTCCGAACCGCTGGATGTCGTCTTCCAGGAAAACCAGACCTTGTCCGGACACATCTGGCGCATCGTCCTTTCCTTCAGTCTCGTCGCCCTCCTCCTGGCCTGGCTGGTATCCCAGGCGATCACCCGTCCCCTGGGGCGAATCCTCACCTCGGTGCGGCGTTTCGCCACGGGCGACAGCAGCGGCGAAATTCTCCTGCCCACCCGGCGCGAAGACGAAATAGGTCTCCTGGCGCAAGGCGTGGAAGAGATGCAAAACCAGATCCGCGCCCAGTTGGAGGCCCTGGAGGAAAACCATCAGGCCATGCAGCACATGGCGCACCACGACGCCCTGACGGGCCTGCCCAACCGGCCGATTTTCTTCACCCTCCTGGAAAACGCCATTGCCCTGGCGCGGCGGCAAAGACGCCGCTTCGCCATACTCTTCATCGACCTCGACCGCTTCAAGGAGGTCAATGACACTTACGGTCACCACGTCGGCGATCTCCTCCTCCTGGCCGTCGCCAGGCATCTGCAAAACAGCGTGCGCGAGAGCGATACCGTGGCGCGGTTGGCGGGCGACGAATTCATCACCATGCTGAACCCCGTCCACAACGCCGAGGAGGCGCGCCTGGTGGGACAGAAACTGCTGCAACATTTCAACGAACCGCTGGAACTCGAAGGCGTCACCCTCTCCATTCATGCCAGCATCGGCATCAGCCTCTACCC
>JAITDH010000019.1 GCA_031282665.1 Zoogloeaceae bacterium
CCCTTCGCGCCGCGCGGCGCGGAATGGGACAGGGCGGCGGCCTATTGGCGCACCCTGCGTTCCGACGCCGGAGCGGTGTTCGACCATAGCGTGGAACTGGACGCGGCCCGGATCCTGCCGCAGGTCACCTGGGGCACCTCGCCGGAAATGGTGCTGCCCATCACGGCGAACCTGCCCGACCCCGAAAAGGAGCGCGATCCGGCCAAAAAGGAAGGCATGCAACGCGCCTTCGCCTACATGGGCCTGACCCCCAGTCTGCCGATCCAGTCGATTGCCATCGACAAGGTGTTCATCGGCTCCTGCACCAATTCGCGCATCGAGGATCTGCGCCAGGCGGCGGCGGTCTTGAAGGGCCGCAGGAAGGCCGACAATGTGAAACTCGCCCTGGCGGTGCCGGGTTCCGGGCTGGTCAAGCGGCAGGCGGAGGCGGAAGGACTGGACAAGATCTTCGTCGCAGCCGGTTTCGAGTGGCGCGAGCCCGGCTGTTCGATGTGCCTGGCGATGAACGCCGACCGGCTGGAACCGGGCGAGCGTTGCGCCTCCACCTCGAACCGCAATTTCGAGGGCCGGCAAGGGCCGGGCGGACGCACCCATCTGGTCAGCCCCGCGATGGCGGCGGCGGCGGCGATTGCCGGGCATTTCGCCGACGTGCGCGACATCCTGTGACGACAGGCCCGCAATTGTCCGTTGGACAACTGGGAAAACGACATGCGCAAATGGAATTCCGAAATATTCAAAAATAATCACCTGCGGCTGATGAAATGCCACATTGGCATGGCCATCTTTTACTTTTGCTTGTTTGGGTTTTTTACTATGTTTGCCCAAACTGAGAGAACAGAATCGTTTGTGTTTGTTCTTGTCAAAGGTTTCTACTTTCTGCTTATCCTGATCCACCTAGCTCTGTCATACGGCAGCTACAGGCGAATCGAACTGTCCAGGAAAGCGTCCGAGATCGTGTTCGCGCTAGTGCTGGTTACGTCCCCAATTGGAAATTTTCTATCCACATTTCTGTTTTTTCTATCCATGTATCTGTTTCTTCCCGCAACGATGTGGCAAGCCCCAGACGACAATGAATCTTCGTTGGCAAACGAATATGCCGCCCAACCTCGCAATGTACCGGACAGTTACATGGATTGCCACGGGCTTGCGGCCATCGCAATGACGAGGCTGAAGCGCATGAATTTCCCTCCACTTTCAATGTCCCCATGTCCTTCATTGACCTGCCCCAGATGATTGCCGCGGGCGGCACGCTCCGCCTGCCAGGCTCGAAGAGCATTTCCAACCGGGCGCTCCTCCTTTCGGCGCTGGCGGAAGGTGTCACGGAACTTTCCGACCTGCTCGATTCCGACGACACGGCGCGGATGCGGGAAGCGCTGCAAGCCCTCGGCGTCGAAATGGAAGCGCAAGGGGAAGGGCGCTGGCGCGTGACCGGCTGCGCGGGACGCTTTCCCGCGCGGCGGGCGGAACTTTTCCTCGGCAACGCGGGAACCGCCTTCCGTTCCCTCACCGCGGTCCTCGCGCTCGCGGAAGGCGACTATGTGCTGAAAGGCGTGCCGCGCATGCACGAGCGCCCCATCGGCGATCTCGTCGAGGCGCTTTCCTCCCTGGGCGCGGCCATCGACTACCTCGGCCGTCCGGGCTTTCCGCCCCTCGGCATACGGCCGGCCCGCATCCGGCCCGACGGCGTGGTGAAAATCCGTGGCGACGTCTCCAGCCAGTTCCTGACAGGACTCCTCCTCGCCCTGCCGCTCACCGGCACGGCCGTCCGCGTGGAAGTCGAAGGCCGGCTGATCTCCCGCCCCTACGTCGAAATGACCCTCAACCTGATGGCGCGTTTCGGCGTCGAAGTCCGCCGCGAAGACTGGTCGGTCTTCCAGATCCCCGCCGGGGCGCGCTACCGCTCGCCGGGCGAATACCCGATCGAAAGCGACGCCTCCTCCGCCTCCTACTTCCTCGCCCTCGGCGCGCTCGGCGGCAGGGTTCGCGTGCAGGGCATCGGGCGGCACTCGATCCAGGGCGACGTCCGCTTCGCCGAGGCGCTCGCGCAAATGGGCGCCGTCGTCGACATGGGAGAAGACTGGATCGAATCCGCCCCGCCTCCACACCGCCCGCTGCAAGGCATCACGCTCGACTGCAACCACATCCCCGACGCGGCCATGACGCTCGCCGTGCTGGCGCTGTTCGCCGAAGGCAGGACGACGCTGGGCAACATCGCCAGTTGGCGGGTGAAGGAAACCGACCGCATCGCCGCGATGGCGCGGGAACTCGCCCGCCTGGGCGCGCGCGTGGAAGAAGGCGAGGACTTCCTCGCCATCACCCCGCCCGACGGGACGCATCCGCTCCATCCGGCCAGCATCGAGACCTACGACGACCACCGGATGGCCATGTGCTTTTCCCTCGCCGCCTTCGCCGTGCCGCTGCGCATCCTCGAACCCGGCTGCGTGGGGAAGACCTTTCCCGGCTATTTCGACGAATTCCTGCGCCTTGCCCGCCCCGCCCCGGTCATCGCCATCGACGGCCCCACCGCCTCCGGCAAGGGAACGGTTTCCGCCCGGGTGGCGCAGGCGCTCGGCTTCCACTACCTCGATTCCGGCGCGCTCTATCGCCTGACCGCCCTGGCCGCGCGGGACGCGGGCGTCGATTGGGACGACGAAGCGGGCGTGGCGGCCATCGCCGCCCGGCTCGAGGTCGAATTTTCCGCCGACGGCGCGCGTCTCGCCGGACGGGAAGTCGGCGAGGCAATCCGGCACGAGGCCATTTCCGCCGGCGCCTCCCGGGTCGCCGCCCTGCCCGCCGTGCGGGCCGCGCTCCTCTTTCGCCAGCGCGCCTTCCACCGCGCCCCCGGCCTGGTCGGCGACGGGCGCGACATGGCCTCCGTCGTCTTTCCCCGCGCCGACCTGAAAATCTTCCTGACCGCCAGCCCCGCCGTGCGAGCCGAGCGGCGCTGCCGGCAACTACAGGAGCGCGGGGAATCCGCCCATCTCGCCGCCATCCGCACCGACCTGGAAGCGCGCGACGAACGCGACCGCAACCGCCCCCTCGCCCCGCTCAGACAGGAAGCGGACGCCTTCCTGCTGGACACCGACGACCTGAACATCGAACAGGCCGTGGCGGCGGTGCTGGAGAGGTATCGGG
>JAITDH010000177.1 GCA_031282665.1 Zoogloeaceae bacterium
CGCCGACGGCGGTCGTGGCCTGGGCGGTGGAACGTGGCGTGCGGCATCTGGCGCTGACCGACCACGATACGCTGGATGGCGTGGAAGAAGCGCGGGTGGCCGCGACGGAGGCGGGGATCGGCTTTGTCGCTGGCGTGGAAATTTCCGCCGAATGGCAGGATCGAAACCAGCAGGAAGAAGGAAACGCGAAGGCCGTGCACATCGTCGGGCTGGGCGTGGATCCCGCCACCACCGTCTTGCAGGAGGGTTTACGTATCCTGCGCAGTGGCCGCATCGAACGCGCCCGGCGCATGGACGCGGCCTTTTCCGCGCTGGGCATTCCCGGCACCTTTGCCGGGGCGATGCGGTACGCGGCCATTCCCGAACTCATTTCCCGCGCCCATTTCGCCCGTTATCTGGTGGAACTTGGACTGTTCAGGGAACCGGGACGAGTATTTGAACATTATCTGACGCCCGGCAAACCCGGTTATGTGCGCCATCGCTGGGTGGCGCTTGCCGAGGCGGTGGACTGGATTCGCGCGGCGGGCGGGGTGGCCGTGGTGGCGCATCCGGGACGCTACAAACTCACTTCCGGCGCGATGCGGCGTTTTCTGGAAGATTTCAAGGCGCTGGGCGGCGAGGCCATCGAAGTGGTGAGCGGCAGCCACACGCCGGAACACGTCATCCGCTTTGCGCATCTGGCGCGGCAATTCGGCTTTTACGCCTCGCGCGGTTCCGACTTTCACGATCCCGCCACCTTCCATATCGGCCGGCTCATGCCGTTGCCGGAAGACCTCGCCTCCATCCGGGAACGCCTCGCCTGACCCCAGGCTCCATCATGACGCAAACCCTGTTCCTTCATCCCGAAAACCCGGAAATCCGCGCGCTGGAACGCGCTGCCCGCGTCCTGCGTGGCGGCGACATCATCGCCTTTCCCACCGATTCCTGCTATGCCCTGGGTTGTCATCTGGGCGACAAGGAGGCGCTGGATCGCCTGCGCGCCATTCGGGGAATCGACGATCGCCATCACCTGACGCTCATGTGCCGCGACCTTTCCGAGATCGCCAAATACGCCCGCGTCGACAACGCCCAGTATCGTCTCCTCAAGGCCACCACGCCCGGCAGTTATGTGTTCATCCTGGAAGGCACCAAGGAATTGCCACGCCGGGTGATGCACCCCAAGCGCAAGACCATCGGTCTCAGGGTGCCCGATCATCCGGTGGCGCTCGCGCTTCTGGAAACCCTGGGCGAACCGCTGCTCACCTCTACCTTGCTGCTGCCGGGCGACGAAACGCCGTTGCAGGAAGCCTGGGAAATCGCCGACGCGCTGGAAAACCGGGTGGCGCTGGTGCTGGACGGCGGCTTTTGCGGCGTGGAGCCGACCACGGTCATCGATTTGACCGGCGCAACGCCGGAACTGCTGCGGCAAGGACGCGGCCCGCTCGCGCCTTTTGGCCTTGTTGCCGCCTGACCACAGCCTGACTCTGGATACCCCCGATGGACAATCTTTCCGCCCAAATCGCCTTTCTCGCCATTGCCGCCGTGCCGCTGCTCCTCGCCATTACCCTGCACGAGGCGGCGCATGCCTATGCCGCGCGTTACTTCGGCGACCACACGGCGGAGAAAATGGGGCGCATCAGCCTGAACCCCCTGCGCCATATCGACCCCTTCGGCACCGTGATTCTGCCGCTGCTTCTCTTTCTCACCAGCGGTTTCTGGTTCGGTTACGCGAAGCCGGTGCCCGTGGATTTTGGACGCCTGAGACGTCCCAAGGAAGACATGCTCTGGGTGGCGCTGGCAGGACCGGCCGCCAACTTCGCCATGACCATCGGCTGGGCGCTCATCGGCGCGCTGGCGCGCGTACTGCCGCTCTTCGGCTACAACAATGCCCTGCTCGTGATGTGCGGCACGGGCGTGCTCATCAATCTGATGCTGATGTTCCTGAACCTCATTCCGCTGCCGCCGCTGGATGGCGGCCGCATCGCCACCAGCCTGCTTCCCCTGCCGCTTGCGCGCCGCTACGCGCGGCTGGAACCTTTCGGCATCGCGATCATCTTCCTGCTCGCCTTTTCCGGCCTGCTGGGCGCTTTTCTGGCGCCGCTGATCCAGGGCACGGCGTTCTGGCTCAATTCACTCCTTTCCTTCTCCTGATTTTCCACGGATTTTCATCATGTACGCAGAACGAGTCGTCTCCGGGATGCGCCCCACGGGCGCCCTGCATCTGGGGCATTATCACGGCGTATTGGTCAACTGGGTCAAACTCCAGCACGAATACCCCTGCCTCTTTTTCGTCGCCGACTGGCACGCGCTCACCACGAATTACGATGAACCGGGCAATCTCCACAAGCGATCCACGGACATGGTGGTGGACTGGCTCGCCGCCGGTCTCGATCCCGCGCACGCCACGCTTTTCGTCCAGTCGCGCGTGCCGGAACACGCCGAACTGCACCTCCTGATGTCCATGATGACGCCGCTCGGCTGGCTGGAACGGGTGCCGACCTACAAGGAGCAACAGGAAAAGCTCTCGCACAAGGATCTTTCCACCTACGGTTTTCTCGGCTATCCGCTCCTGATGGCGGCGGACATTCTGATCTACCGCGCCGACCGGGTGCCAGTGGGCGAGGATCAGGTGCCCCACCTCGAATTCGCCCGCGAGGCCGCGCGCCGCTTCAACCATCTCTATGGCCGTGAACCGGGCTTCGAGGACAAGGCGAGGGAAGCAGTCAAGAAGCTGGGCAGCAAGAAATCACGGCTTTACGACGAATTGCGCACCCGCTTCCAGCAGGAAGGCGACAAGGACGCGCGGGAAGCGGCACAGGCGCTGCTCGAAGAAGTGCAGCATCTTTCCGTCATCGACCGCGAGCGGCTTTTCGGTTATCTGGAAGGCACGGGCAAGCAGATTCTGGTGGAACCCGCCGCGCTTCTGACCGAAACCGCCAAGATGCCGGGGCTTGACGGCGCGAAGATGAGCAAATCCTACGGCAACACGATTGCGCTTCGGGATAGCCCGGAAATCGTGACGAAGAAAATCCGCGCCATGCCCACCGACCCCGCCCGGATGCGCCGCTCCGATCCCGGCGATCCGCAAAAATGTCCGGTCTGGCAACTGCACCGGATCTATTCCGGCGAAGACTGCAAGGGCTGGGTGCAACAGGGCTGCAAGAGCGCGGGCATCGGCTGTCTCGACTGCAAGCAGCCGATCATCGAAAGTGTGCTGAAGGAACTTGCGCCCATGCACGAGCGCGCGAAATACTACGCGGAAAACCCGGAAATCGTCACTTCCATCCTCGCCGAAGGCTGCGACCAGGCGCGTGAATACGCGCGTGAAACCATGCGCGACGTGCGCGAAGCCATGGGCTTGGGCGGCTGAATTCCCATCATGACGGAAGTCGCCGAAGCCCACCCCGAAACGCCGGATGCCGCCGACATCCCGCTTGCGGCGGTGGAAACCGACCTCAGGCAGACGCTCGCCCGGATCTACGGTCAACCGCTGGAGACGCTGCCCGCCGACCTCTACATTCCGCCCGACGCGCTGGCAGTCATGCTGGAAGCCTTCGAGGGGCCGCTCGACCTTTTGCTCTACCTCATCCGCCGCGCCAACATCGACGTGCTCGACATCCCCATGGCGCCGCTGACCCGGCAGTATCTGGATTACGTGGAAGCCATGCGCGCGCGCAACCTGGAGCTGGCGGCGGAATATCTGGTCATGGCGGCCATGCTCATCGAGATCAAATCGCGGATGCTCCTGCCGCGTCCCAAGGTCGCCGACGGGGAAGAAGCCGAAGACCCGCGCGCGGAACTGGCGCGGCGCCTGCTGGAATACGAACAGATCAAGCTCGCGGCGAAAAGACTCGGCACCTGCCCGCAGGCCGAGCGCGATTTTTTCTGGGTGGAAACCCTGCTGGAAAGATCGCGGGTCAAACGCTACCCGGAAGTTTCCCTCGCCGATTTGCAGGCCGCCTGGCGCGGCATTCTGCGGCAGGCCAGACTCACCCAGCATCACACCATCGCGCGGGAAGAACTTTCCGTGCGCGAACACATGACCCTGATCCTGCGCCAGTTGCGGGAAAAGGGCGGTTATCTGTGCTTCGAGCAACTCTTCGATCCCGCCATGGGCGCGCCCGGCCTCGTCGTGCATTTCATTGCCATGCTGGAACTTGCCCGCGAGAATCTGATCGAATTGACCCAGACCGAAGCCTTCCAGCCGATCTACCTTCGTCAGGCCCACACGCCGGCGATCCGGGAGGAGGCGTAGGCATGGACTGGCCAAAATTCAAGGCGGTACTGGAAGCCGCCCTGCTCTCGGCGCAGGAGGCGCTTTCCCTTTCCGACCTGGAACGCCTGTTCGCGGACGAGTCCTTCGCCGTGAGCAACGACCTGCTGCGCAAGGCGCTCGATGAATTGCGCGAAACATGGAAGGCGCGTCCGGCGGAACTCATCCAGACCGCTTCCGGCTGGCGCTTGCGCACCCGCGCCGAATATCTCCCCTACCTGGAACGCCTCCACCCGGAAAAGCCGCCGCGCTATTCGCGCGCGGTGCTGGAAACCCTCGCCATCATCGCCTACCGCCAGCCCGTGACGCGCGGCGACATCGAGGACATACGCGGCGTCGCGGTCAACACCAACGCCATCCGGGTTCTGGAAGAACGCGGCTGGATCGACGTGGTCGGCCACCGCGAAACACCGGGCCGCCCCGCCCTCTACGCCACCACCCGCAAGTTTCTCGACGATCTGGGCCTGCGCACCCTGG
>JAITDH010000196.1 GCA_031282665.1 Zoogloeaceae bacterium
GGCCTGCGACTCCTCGCCGGCCTGGGTCATTCCTTCAGCGGCCGCCTGCTGCGCGTCGACCTCCTGACCCAAAGCTGGAAAACCAGCCGTTTCGAGCGGGACAGCGAATGCGCGGCATGCGGGCGGCAACGCGCAAGTGTTTCTTCTTCCCCACAGGCGGACGAAGGGATCATTTGATTCCTGACTTCTGCCCTCAGATCCTTTCCAACACCAGCACACGCTGTCCCGCTCGTACCGGGATGCCGGGGGAGGCGCGGATTTCTCGCACGATGCCGTCGCAGGGCGCGGTGAGGGGGATTTCCATCTTCATGGATTCCAGCACGGCCAGCGTGTCGCCCGCCCTGACCCGGCTGCCGACCGTCACCGGAAGCTGCCAGAGATTGCCGGCGATGGCGCTTTCCACGCTTTCCTCTCCGGCTTGCAAGGGTGGTTCCCCGGCATCCATTGCCGCCACGGCTTCCGCGCTTTCCCCGCTTTCGAAATGCGCCTGGCCGCTTTCGATCCAGCGTTCGCGCTCGGCGTTGAAGGCCGCCTGCTGTTTTTGCCGGAAAGCGGCGATGCTCGCGGCCTCCCGTGCCAGGAAATCCTGGTAATCGGCAAGCGCCAGTTCGCAGGGTTCGATTTTCAGGGGATAGCGGCCCAGCGGGAAATCACGGCGGATTCTTGCCAGTTCCCCGGCGGAGACCGGGTAAAAGCGGATCTGGTCGAAGAAGCGCAAGAGCCAGGGCTTGCCGCCGAATGCGCCGTCCGTGCGGTAGCGGTTCCACATCTGCAAGGTGCGCCCGACGAATTGATAGCCTCCCGGCCCTTCCATGCCATAGACGCACAGGTACGCGCCGCCGATGCCCACGGAATTTTCCGCCGTCCAGGTCCGCGCCGGGTTGTATTTCGTCGTGACGAGCCGCTGGCGCGGGTCGAGCGGCGTCGCCACCGGCGCGCCCAGATACACGTCGCCGAGGCCCATCACCAGGTAGCTCGCCGCGAACACGGTTGCATGGACGGCGTCGATGTCGGGCAGATCGTTGATGCGGCGGATGAATTCCAGGTTGCTCGGACACCAGGGCGCGTCCTTGCGCACGGTGGTCATGTATTTTTCGATGGCCAGCCGACAGGCTGGGTCGTCCCAGGAAAGCGGCAGGTGCACGATGCGCGAGGAGACGCGCAAATCCTCGATGTCGAGCACGCGCCGCCAGCGCGCCGCCACTTCGGCAAGCAGCCGTTCGAGCGGCAGTTCTTCCGGACGATAATGCACCTGGAGCGAGCGAATGCCCGGCGTGATGTCGAGAATGCCGGGAATCTCCCCTCGCTCGCTCGCCTCGCTGAAGGATTGCATCAGCGCATGTCCCCGGCAGCGCAGCTTCAGGTCGAGTTCGGGCGGGCCGAATTCGATGAGGAGCGCGGTATCGCCGGAAAGTCGCGCGACCAAGCGGCATTCCCCGTCGCCCTGTTCCAACACGATGGGAGATGGCAAAGCGGATGGCAAAATCCGCGCCGCCTGCCGGACCGGCTGGGCGGGCGCGAGCGTGTCGATTTCCCGCCGCCGCGCCTGCGCCAGCATGCGCGCCGTGGCGAGATCGACGGGGATGAAGCGCACCCGGTCTCCCGCCTTCAGTTGTCCCAGTTGCCACAGATCGGCTTCGATCACCGTCGCCGGGCATACGAAACCGCCCAGGCTGGGGCCGTCGGGGCCGAGGATGATCGGCATGTCGCCGGTGAAATCGATTGCGCCGACGGCATAGGGATTGTCGTGGATATTGGAAGGATGCAGGCCCGCTTCGCCGCCCGATTCCCGCGCCCATTCCGGCTTCGGGCCGACGAGGCGCACGCCGGTGCGGCTGGAATTGAAATGCACGCGCCATTCGGTTTCGAACAGGGTCTCGATGTAGGCCGGCGTGAAATATTCCGGCGCGCCGTGCGGACCGTAGATGACGCGCAGTTCGCGGCAGGCGGGCAGCGGCGGACAGAGGGCGCGCGGGAGCGCGCCCATGGTTGGGAGGGCATACCCCTCGCCGGACGCCGCCAGATGCAGCACGTCCCCCGTGCGCAGGGCGCGTCCGGCATGCCCGCCGAAGCCGCCCAGGGTGAAGGTGCTCTTGCTACCCAGGTAGTCCGGTGTCTGGATGCCGCCCGCGAGGAGCAGATAGCTGCGCGCGCCGGCGCCGGCAATCGCGCCCAGCCGCAGGGTCGCGCCCCTGGGGATGCGGAAGGCGGCATGCATGGCCCGCGCCTCGCCTTCCAGGAAGATCGGCAGCGGCGCGCCGGTAACCACCGCGATGGTTTCCGCGTTGAAGCGCAGCGTCGGCCCATTCATGGTGATTTCCAATCCAGCGGCGTCCGCCGGATTTCCCAACAGGCGGTTGCCGAGCTGGAAGGCGCGGTCGTCCATCGGCCCGGAAGGCGGCACGCCCACGGCCCAGTAACCGAGACGGCCGGGAAAATCCTGCACGGTGGTCTGCGTTCCGGCGGCGAGGACTTCCAGCGTATTCGCCTCATAGGCCAGTGTTTCGAGATAGCGCGTCCAGGCGCGTCCCTCGGCGAAGGGCGTGTCGGCCAGGATTTGCCGCAGGTAGTCGCGGTTGGTTTCCACGCCGTAAAGGGTGGTTTCCGCCAGCGCGGCGTCGAGCGCCCGCCGGGCCGCCGCGCGATCCTTCGCGTGCACGATGAGCTTGGCGATCAGCGGGTCGAAAAAGGGAGAAATCTCGCAGCCCGCCTCTATCCAGCCATCCACGCGCAGGTTCCGGCCATCGGCGGCGGGAAGGCGGACTTCGGTCAGCAATCCCGGCGAGGGCTGGAAGTTCTTCCCCGGATCTTCGGCATAAAGCCGCGCCTGGATCGCGTGTCCGCCGGGGCGCAGGCTCTTTCGCAGTTCGGCGAGCGGCGGCAGTTCGCCCGCCGCCAGTTCCAGCATCCAGCGCACGAGGTCCACGCCCCAGACCTGTTCGGTCACCCCATGTTCGACTTGCAGGCGCGTATTGACTTCCAGGAAGTAGAAGCGCCCGGCATCGCTGTCATGCACGAATTCGACCGTGCCCGCGCTGCGGTAGCCGATCGCCCGGACGAGCTTCAGGGCGGCCGCGCACAGGGCTTCCTGCACATCGTCCGGCAGGTTGGGCGCGGGGGTTTCCTCGATGACCTTCTGGTTGCGGCGCTGCACCGAGCAGTCGCGCACGCCGAAGGCCAGCGCGTCGCCTTGCCCGTCGCCGAAGATCTGCACTTCCAGATGCCGCGCCCGCTCGATGTATTTTTCCAGGAACACGCCCGCGTTGCTGAAATTGTTGCTTCCCAGGCGCTGCACGCTCTCGAAGGCTTCCGGGATTTCCGCCGCCGAGCGGCATACGCGCATTCCGATTCCGCCACCGCCCGCCGTGCTTTTCAGTATCGCCGGATAGCCGGTCTCCGCCGCCGCGCGCAGCGCGGCTTCGGGATCGGGGAGCAATTCCGTGCCCGCGAGGAGCGGCAGGCCGTTTTCCTTCGCCAGGGCGCGGGCCGTATGTTTCAGGCCGAAGAGACGCAATTGTTCCGGCGTCGGGCCGATGAAGGCGATCCCTTCCGCCGCGCAGCGCTCGGCGAAGCCGGCGTTTTCCGACAGGAAACCGTAGCCGGGATGAATGGCCGTCGCGCCAGTCGTCCGGGCGGCGGCAAGGATCTTGTCGATGGCGAGATAGGTTTCCGCCGCCGCGCCCTCCCCCAGGCTCACGCTTTCGTCGGCCTCCCGCAGATGCCGGCTGGCCAGGTCGGCCTCGGCATATACGGCGACGCTCCGGATTCCGAGGGCGCGCAGGGTGCGCAGGATGCGGCAGGCAATCGCGCCGCGATTGGCGATCAGGACTTTTTCGAACATGCTGGACTCCCGGTTCCGGCAGGCCGTCCCGCCGTTGGCAAACAAAACCGTGGCCGTCCACGGTCTGGCGGAAGCGTCACCATAGTCACCATACCCGCGCTTCGACCGGCGTCGGATTCCAGCCGTTGCAGGGATTGTTCAATTGCGGGCAATTGGAAATCAGCACGATGACATCCGTTTCGGCGCGCATTTCCACATATTTGCCCGGCGCGGAAATGCCGTCCTCGAAGGTGAGGCCGCCTGCCGCCGTGACGGGCACGTTCATGAAGAAATTGATGTTGGCGCCCAGGTCGCGTTTCCCGAGGCGGCCGTCCAGCAGCGCGGCACGCAGGAAATTGTCCCGGCAACTGTGCATGTAGCGCTTGTCCAGCGCGTAGCGCACGCTGTTGCTTTCCTGGGAACAGGCGCCGCCCAGGGTATCGTGGCGTCCACAGTTGTCGTCGACGATCGTCAGGAGTGGATTGCCCAGGTTGGAATAAAGCACGCTGCCGCGGGTGAGATAGACATTGTTCTGGCGGCGCATGGTGCGCTGCGGGTCGAAACGTTCCCGCGGATCGGCCGCGCTGTAGAACAGCGTGTCGACGGCCTGGTTGCCTTCGAGATCGGTGATGCGCAGGGTCGCGCCCCTGGCGAGATCGAACAGGCAGGGTTCGCCCGCCGGGATGATGCGGACGGACACGGCATTTTCGGGAGCTTGCAAAATGGTCATGATGAGGCTCCGGTCAAAGGAAGAAACGTTCGGTGTTCTGGAAGGCGCGCTCGTTTTCCGGGCACAGGGCGCGGCAATGTCTGGCGATGCCGGCGTCTTCCGGCCGGAACCATTCGAGGCGCACGGGCTTGGGCGCGTATTCCGGCGCGGGGTCCATCGGATGCTGGAGCGCGGTCAGCACGACGAGCGTATTCATCGGCGCGTAAAGTTCCACATGGTCGCCCGCCTGCGAGTGGCCTGGGACGAAGGACAGCGCGCCCTCGCCATCGACCGTCACCTTGCTGAAGAGATTGACGACCATCAGGATGTCCCGCAGGTCGAGATTCCACTTGCCCAGTTCCACCAGCATGTTTTCCATGCCGTTGCGGTAAAACCCGTTGCGCAGTTCCTGATAGCGGCCTTCGCCGTATTTCGCCTCGACCTCCCCGGCGTCGAGCAAGCCGCCGATGCTGTCGTGCCAGCCGCAGCTGTCGGTCACGATCGCCGCCAGCACCCGTCCCATGTCCGAATAGAGGCAATGTCCCGCGGTGAGTTTCGCGGTGTGCTGGCCTTTCAGGGTGTCGGGCAGGTTGAGGCGCTCGCTTTTCTCCTCGCCATTCAGGAGCATCAGGCTCACGTTGCCGCCGCCTTCGATGTCGGTCAGGCGCAGGAGTTGCCCGCGTTTCAGGATGAACGAGATGTGCCCGCCGCCCGGCACGCTTTCCGCATGCAGGCAAGGCGGCAGGGTTGATGTCGTGGTCATGCGATGGCTCCTTCCAGGAAAGCGCCGGGCCGGCGCTCCGCGTTTTCGCCCAGGGATGCCGCGATGTTCCTTTGCGCGTCCCGCCGGGCGATGTTCAGGGGAATGTCATAGGTGATGCCCGCGCCGTAGGCGTGCGGCGCGAGCGGGTCGTGCCGCGTCTTGTCGAAGACGATGAGGCGCGTGCCGAGGGTGAATCCTTCGCCAAGATCGTGCGTCACCATGAAGATCGTCAGGCCGGTTTCCCGCCAGAGATCGAGGATGAGCGAGTGCATGTCCTTGCGGATACCGGGGTCGAGCGCCCCGAAGGGTTCGTCAAGCAGCAGCACGCGCGGCTTCATGATGAACGCCTGGGCAATCGCCAGCCGCTGCTGCATGCCGCCGGAAAGTTGCGCCGGATATTGGTCGAGCGCGTGCCCCAGCCCCACCTTTTCGAGCAGGGCCGCCGCCTCGGCGCGCGCGGCGCGCTTGCGGCTGCCGAACAGGCGGCCGAGCCAGCGCGCCTGCTGCAATTCCAGCCCCAGCGCGACGTTGTCCAAAGCGTTGAGGTGCGGGAACACCGAATAACGCTGGAATACCACGCCGCGCTCGGGGCCGGGTTCGGCGGGCCGCTTGCCGTCCAGCCGGATTTCCCCCCGGCTCGGGCGCTCCTGTCCCAGGAGGAGGCGCAGGAAGGTGGATTTCCCGCAGCCGGAAGCGCCCACCAGCATGCAGAACTCGCCCATTTCCACGCGCAGGTTCAGGCGTTCCAGCACCACGTGCTCGCCGTATTCCTGCCAGACCCGGTCGATTTCGATGAAGCTCATGCCCCTGCTCCTTCCGACCAGGCGAAGCAGCGGCGATGGAACAGCTTGAGCGCGTAATCCATCGACCAGGCCAGGAAGGTGATCCAGAGCACATAGGGCAGGATCGTATCCATCGCCAGATAGCGGCGCACCAGGAAAATCCGGTAGCCCAGCCCGACTTCGGCGGAAATGGCTTCCGCCGAAATCAGGAAAAGCCAGGCGGAACCGAGCAGGAGGCGCAGGGAAACGATGAGCCGCGCGAACAGTTGCGGCAGCACCACGCGCAGGAGCATCGTCCAGCTGTTCGCCCCCAGGGTCTGCGCCTTGACGAGCAATTCCTCCGGAATCGCCCGCGCCTTTTGTTCCAGGTCGCGGGCCAGTAGCGGAGTGATGCCGATGACGATCAGCATGACCTTGGAAAGCTCGTCCAGCCCGAAGACGATGAAGAGAATCGGCAGGATGGCGAGGGGAGGAATCATGGAGACGACCGCGATGAAGGGCGACAGGCTCGCGTGCAGCAGCGGGAAGGTGCCGGCCAGCAACCCCAGCGCCAGTCCCACGCACGCCGCGATGGTCAGGCCGATGCCCAGACGTTTCAGGCTGGCGGCGGTATCCGACCAGAGCAGGTATTTGCCGCTGCGCGTGTCCTCCTGGAAGGCGGCCTGGTCGATCGCCTCCACCATCTGGGCCGCGGACGGCAGGAGCTTGTCTTCCGGATTGGCGGCAAGCCGCGTGGCGGAGCCGAAGAAATAGACGGAGAGGAGCACGATGAACGGCAGGAGCAGGAGCAGCAATCGGCTGCCGCGTCCGGGATGGTGGTTGACGAAGCGCATGGGCGGTTCTCCGTTGGGTTTCGCTTCGGAATGGCGCTCTGGGTTTCCGTCAGAGCTTGCCGTCGACGGCCATGCGCACGTAGGTGTCGTCGAAGCGCAGCTTGACGCGCCCCTTGTCGCCCTGCACGATGCCGCCCGGCAGGGAGATGCCGATCGCGTCGGCGTTTTTCGCTCCCTTGCCCAGCAGTCCCTTGGCGAAGGAAAACTGCGCGACGCGCCGCGTGGTTCCGGGCAAATCGGAGCCGGTCACGAAATCCAGGTTTTCCTTCGGGGTGAAGAAAAGGCGCGTGTCCCGCAATTGCGCCTCGTACCCGGCCAGATCCGTGCCGGAGCTTTTCGCCATGTGTTCGAGCGCCGCCTTGTCGCCGGCCTTCATCAGCGCCATGACCTCGAACCAGGCGCCGGTCAGCGCCTTGCCGAGCGCCGGGTTGTCCCGCAGGATGCCGGTATTGACTACCATGACGTCGATGATTTCGCCGGGAATCTGGCGGGAACTGAAAATCTCCGCCGTATCCTGGCGGGCCTTCAGGGTCATGAGCTGGGGATTCCAGGCCACGGCGGCCTCCACGCTCTTGTTGGCGTAAGCCGCGACCAGGTCGGCGTCGGAGGTGTTCACCACCTTCACGTCGCGCTCGCGCAATCCCGCCGTTTCCAGGCCGCGCACCAGGAGATAATGGGAAACCGTGAGCTCGGGCAGGTAGATCTTCATGCCCTTCAGATCCTTCAGGGTTTTCTCCCGGCCCTTGATGACCACGCCGTCGCCGCCGTTGGAAAAGCTGCCCAGGATCAGTCCCGTGCTGTCCACGCCGCTTGCCGCCGGGATGATGAGCGCGTCCATGTTGGTCATGGTGCATCCGTCGTATTTCCCGGCGGTGTATTGGTTGATGGCTTCGACGACATCGTTGATCTGCGTCACGTTGATCTGGATGCCGTATTTCCTGGCCCATTTGTCGACGATGCCGGACGCGCCGGCGTAGCCCCAGGGGACCCATCCGGCATAGATCGTCCAGCAGACGTCGAAGGTCTTCTTTACCTGCGCGCCTGCGGAAAGGCTGAAAAGGGCAAGGCAACAAGCGGCGAGCAGGCTCGCCGGGCGGGGGAAGCGAAAGATTTTCATCGTATTTCTCCTGTTGAAAAGATTCATTGAGGGCTGTGCAGCGGCGGGATGATCGCCGCGACGAGTTGCAGGCGGCTGGCAATCACGCCTTTCAGGGCGGTGATTTCGTTGGCGATGCTTTGCAGTTTCCGCGCCGGGC
The DNA here is from genome assembly GCA_031282665.1 of Zoogloeaceae bacterium. Next base: position 8,164 of record JAITDH010000196.1, read on the forward strand.
CTTGCACCAGGATGACCTCCATCGTCCGCTGCGCCTCCAGGCTGACATGCAGGGAACTGATGACCTCGGCGATATGGCGATACTGCAAATCGGACAGGCGCTTTTGCAGGCCGCGCGTCGCCCGGTTGTAGAAGACGGTGATCGTGCCGGCCATGATCTCGTCGCCCAACTGCCGTTTGTGCTCGATCAA
>JAITDH010000205.1 GCA_031282665.1 Zoogloeaceae bacterium
GGATAGACGCCCAACTGGCTGAGGTTGAGATGGCCGAAACGGCGGGGTTTCTGCATCGGGCCGTCGTAGTCGAGAATGCCGTAGGGCGCGTGGACGGAAACGATGACGTCCGGCCGGAAGTCCCGTATTTCCTGCGTCAGCCAGCGGGTTTCCGGTTCCGACATGGGGCCCGTGCCGGGATAACGGCGCGGGTCGCGGTCGGTGCGTTTGCTCCAGTAGGAAAGCGCGTCGCGCGACCAGTCCGGGGTGGGGAAATTGCGGTTCAGGTCCACCCCGTGCCCGTTGGTGCGCCGGGCGGGGCGGGCAAGCAGTCCGTCCGGATTGGCGAGCGGGGCGATGCGCCAGTGGTATTTGTTCGCCTGCGGTTCGGCGATCCAGTCCATCCAGCGAAAGACGATGGATACCGAAGTGAGTTCATCGCCGTGGATTCCGCCGATCAGGAAAATTCGCACCGGACGCGGCGCGCTCCTGCCGGATTGCCGGGTGATCCGCGCCACTTCCCGGGCGGGAACGGGCGGCGGGAAATCGATGCGCATCAGGGGATGCTTGCCCACGCTCCGTTCCGTTCCGGGGACGAAGGCCCAGGCGCGGCAGGACTCGGCCGCGACGCTGTGCAGACGCCGCCCCAGTTGCTCGCACCAGGCTTTTGTTTCGTCCTCCGCCCGGCCTTGCGGGAAAAAGAAGAGCGCGCCCAGGCAGAGCGCGAGAATCCAGAAGCGTCGCATCAAGTCTCTCCTTCCTTGCGTATCTTCCTGGCTTGCAGCCATTTTTTCCAGCGTGCCACTTGCGCGCCCTGCGGCGATGCTTGCAGATAGGCGCCCAGCAGCATGTCGATTTCCGCCGCGGAAAATTGCGGCGCGTGACGGATGAACTGCTCCAGGTCCTTCACCCGATCGCGCCGGGGGAACCAGAGGCGGCGGGTCTTTTCCAGGTCGATCAGACAGGCGGTGAAGCGGCCGTCTTTTTCCTGGACGAAGGTATGGCGCGGGTAGAAGCAGCCGTGTATCAGCCCCGCGTCGTGCAGGCGGCGCGCCAGATCGCCGCAGGCGGCCACGAGCCCCTGCCGCGTCCCTGCCGGCAAATTTTCCCAATCCTCCAGCCAGGCCCCCAGGTCGCGCCAGCCGGAAAGCGCGCGGGTCAGCAGGATGGCGTGGTATCCCTCCGCATCGCGGCGGGTGCCGAAAAAGGCGGCGGTCATGGCCGGGACATCGCGCTCGGCATAGCGGCGGATATGGCGGAATTCCCTCGCCAGGGTCGGTTCGCCGAAAGGATGCGCAAGCGAGCGGGTCAGGTGATTGGTCTGCCGCTTCAGGTAATAGCCTTGTTCCGGCAGATCCAGGCGGCAGACGGAACTCCAGCCGCCCCGGTCGACATTGGGCTGATCCACCGGCGTGAGGGCGAGATTCCACAGGACGTCGAAAGCCAGGAGGCCGGCCTTGTCCAGCAGGGGACGGTCCAGCGGGGAAACGAAATCGTTCATGGATCATTCCGTTCGGCGACGAAAAAGCGGACGATACGGCGAATACGGCGTTTGTCGGCGGGGGAAAGGCGTTCTCCCGCCGCAAGACCGCGGTACTGGCGGTAAAAAAAGAGCCGCCGGGTCCTCGAAAGGCAACGCCGCGCCACCTTGTCGAGACAGGCCAGATCCTTGATCCGGCGGCGCTCGAACAACAGCGTACGACAAAAGGCGCCGAGCGGGCAATCGATGAACCATACCCTGTCCTCCGCGTCCACCAGGATATTGCGCCATTTCAGATCGTTGTGGATGAAACGGTGCGCGTGCAGGACGCGGGTATGCCGCGCGATCTGCGCGCCGATCGCCGCCAGGCGGCGACGGTCAAAAAGCCGCTGGTCGCGGCGGGCGGCCAGGCTGGCCAGATCTTCTGTGCCGACCAGTTCGCGCGTGATCAGCGCGCCGCGATGGAAGGCGCCATGACGCCGCTCCAGACCCCAGGCGACGAGTTCCGGCACGGGAATGTCCCAGCGGGCGAACTGGCGCAGATTTTCCCATTCCGCCTCGACACGCGGACGCGGCAGGAAATTCCGCGCGTAATGGCGCAAATAGCGAAACCAGCGCAAACGCCAGTTCTTTTCCTTGCCCGCCCCGGCGCCGTAACGCTTGACGTAATAGCGCACGCCCTCGCGCTCGACCCGCAGCACCTCGGAACGCGGGTCCATGGTCAACCGTTCGCCTTGCAGGGCGAAAACCGCGGCCAACGAGCCGAAATCGGCGGCAAGAAAATGATAGGCGGGATCGAGCGTCCAGGACATCGGCAGGCAAACCAGGCAATCCGGGCTTGGTTTTTTCAAGAAAAATGAAATTCTCTCACAGCCGTCCTTCGTATTTGCGATAACGCGCCAGAAGACGGACAGCTTCCCGCTCCAGCCAGGCAAGCAGGGAGGCTTCCGCAGACAGGATTTCGGAAAGCGGCCGGGCAAAATAGCGCGACAGGAAGCGCAGCTTGTCGCGCCGGGTCAGCCCGATGTCGAGGGCGGAAAAATAAAGCGCCGCCAGATCCTTGTCGCGCCAGCGCCGGGGCGTGGCGGCGCGTACCTGGGCGCGGTGCAGGTCGATGAGGGCCAGGGCCTGGGCCGGTTCTCCCGCGCCCTGCCGCAAGAGGAAATGGCACAGATAGCAATCCCGGTGATTCACCCCGGCGCGATGCATCCTGCCGACCATTTCTGCGACGGCGGCGATCAGGGCGTATTTTTCCCCCGGGCTGGGC
>JAITDH010000225.1 GCA_031282665.1 Zoogloeaceae bacterium
CGCGGATTGTTGGTGGGCGGGTACGACACCATGTTGTTTTCCTCTTCCGTCACCACATCCTCTTCTTCTTCCGGCGGCGGGATGTTTTCCGTGTAATAGATGTCGTCGCCTATCCTGGCCAGACCTTCCGGTTGCGCGAGATACTCCTGCGGCACATTGTCCAGCGCGGTCTGCATGAAGGCGGTCCAGATGGGCAGCGCCGCATAGCCCCCGGTCTCGCGGCTGCCCAGCTTGCGCGGTTGGTCGAAACCGATCCAGGCGCAGCCGGTGATGGTTTTCTGGAAACCGCAGAACCAGGCATCGAGATAATCATTGGTCGTGCCGGTCTTGCCGGCGAGGTCCCGGCGCTTCAGGGTGGCGGAGGCCCGCCCGGCCGTGCCGTAGATGGTGACGTCGCGCAGCATGGAGGTCATCAGGTAGGCGTTGCGCGGATCGATGACCCGCAGTTTTTCATCGCCGGCGCGCACCGGCGTGACGCGCGCCAGCACCCGCCCTTCCTGGTTGAGGATTTCCTTGACGACATAGGGCTTGACGCGATAGCCGCCATTGGCGAAAACCGAGTAGGCGCGCGTCATCTGCCAGGGGGTTACGGAACCCGCGCCCAGCGCCATGGTCAGGTAAGGCGGATGGGCATTGGCGTCGAAACCGAAACGGGTGACGTAATCCTGGGCGTAGCGCGGGTTGATGTCTTGCAGGAGGCTGATGGAAACCATGTTCTTGGACTTGGCCAGCGCCGCGCGCAAGGTCATGGGGCCGTCGTATTTTCCATCGTAGTTCCTCGGCTGCCATGTCCGGCTGCCGGTAACGGAAGCGGGAATGACGATGGGTTCGTCCAGGACGATGCTGCCGGGGGAGAAGCCCTTTTCCAGCGCCGCCGAATAGATGAAGGGCTTGAAGCTGGAGCCAGGCTGCCGCCATGCCTGGGTGACGTGGTTGTATTCGTTGCGGTTGAAGTCGAAGCCTCCGATCAGGGCGCGCACCGTGCCATCCACGGGCGAAATGGCGATGAAGGCGGCTTCCACCTCGGGCAACTGGACGATCTGCCAGGTCTTTTCATCGTTTTTCGTCTGCCCGCTGAGGCGAATGACGGCACCGGGCCGCAATTTCCTGGCGGGAGGCGCCTTGTCGTCCAGCATCTGCTCGGCAAACTTGAGCGCCGCCCCGGTGAGCACCGCCTCTTCCCCGCCCGCGACGCGCGCCTTCACCAGGTTCTTCGAGCTTTCCAGCACCACGGCCGGGAGGAGATTTTCCGCCGGCGGGAATTCGTGCAGGGCGCGGTCCAGCAGGTCGCCGAAGTCGCTGCCTTCACTGCCTTCGTTGCCTTGCGCCTTCGCGGCCAGTTGTTCGAGATCGATATAACCTTCCGCGCCCCGATAACCATGCCGGCGATCGTAGGCCAGGACCCCCTCGCGCACGGCATTCCAAGCGGCTTCCTGCTCATCGCGGGTGATGGTGGTGATGACCTTCAGGCCGCTGTTGTAAGCCAGATCGGAGAAGGTATCGACAGCGATCTGGCGCGCCATCTCCGCGATATAGTCGGCATGCATCGCGTAGGTCGTGTTCTCCCGCTTGATGATCAGGGGTTCCGCCAGCGCCGCCTGCCGTTCTTCCTCGGTGATGAAATTCAACTGGCGCATCCGTCTCAGCACATAGGCCTGCCGCTGCCGGGAAGCCGTGGGATTCTTGATCGGATTGACCCGCCCCGGCTCCTTGGGCAAACCGGCCAGCATCGCCGCCTCCGCCAGATTGATTTGCGAGATCGACTTGCCGAAGTAGATCTGCGCGGCCGCTTCGAAGCCATAGGCGTGCTGGCCAAGGAAAATCTGGTTGATGTACAGCTCGAAAATCTGGTCCTTGGTCAGATTGTGCTCGATTTTCAGGGAAAGCACCGATTCATAGACCTTGCGGCGCAGGGATTTCTCCGGCGTGAGGAAAAAATTGCGCGCCACCTGCATGGTGATGGTGGAAGCGCCCTGGCGTTTGCCCTGCTCGGTCAGGTTGACATAGATGGCGCGCAGCACCCCCATGGGATCGACGCCGTAGTGACGATAAAAATCGTCATCCTCCGCCGCGAGGAGCGCCTGTTTCATGATCTCCGGCACCTCGTCGATTTTCACCGGCGCGCGCCGTTCTTCGCCGAACTCGCCGATCAGGTAGCCGTCGCTGCTGTACACGCGCAGCGGGATGCGCGGATGATAGTTGGTCAGCACTTCCAGGCTGGGCAGGTTGGGATAGGTGCGCGCCACCACGATCGCCACGACCGATATTCCGATCAGGGCAAGTCCGCAAAAAGCCAGCAAAGGATAGAAAATGATGCGCAGGAGGAGAGAAAGAGGAGGAGGCATGACGGGAAGAAAATTGCAACAGAATCCGGTAATTATACGCCGCAATGTCCCTGTATCAGGCAAGTTGAAGCAACTCGAAGCCGCTATTGATTTTATGCGAAAGAGCAACCCGTAACAGGGCTTTTTGCTTTAGACTCTATGAGTTTGTGTTTGCGATTGCCAAGACATCAAGATATGCCGGAAATCATTTCCTCCCGAATGCGGGTAGAGGACGTAGACGCCTACAGCCAGTATCTGCTGCATTCCCCATCCGAAATTACCTTTGTGTTGCGCGAAGCGGCACAAAAGGGCTGCATGATAACGGTTTATTTCGACGCCGGGCAATCTTTCTTCCTGACCTCCGTCCTGGACGTTTCGCCGCAGGGCGTCGTGCTGGACTACGGCAGCGACGAAACCGTCAATCAGCGTGCCTTGCGCGCCGACCGCCTGATATGCCTGACCAGCATCAACCGGGTCAAGGTGCAGTTCGCGCTGCACGGCATTGCCATGGCCCAGTACGACGGCCGCCCGGCATTTTCCAGCCATCTGCCGGAAAATCTCCTGCGCTTGCAGCGGCGCGAATTTTTCCGGGTCAGCACCCCCATCGCCAACCCGGTCAAGTGCGACATCCCCATCACGCACGACACCGAAAGCGGTTCCGGCACGCTCCTGCAAATTCCCCTGATCGACATCAGCGTGGGCGGCATGGGCCTGATGGCGACCCTCGAACAGCGGGGATTCTTCGCGCCGGGACGCGCCCTGGAAGGATGCGTCCTCTCCCTGCCCGGGGAAGCGCAGATCGTCATGAAGCTGGAAATCCGCGACGCCTTCGAAATCACGACACGCTCGGGCGGGCGGCACATCCGCGTGGGCTGCGAATACTGCGACCTGCGCGTTTCCGCGCTCAACATCATCCAACGCTACATCAGCCGCCTGGAACGCGAACGCAAGGCGCGGATAAGCGGGATGGAGTAGGGAATTTCGTCGTTCTTCCGGTTCGCCATTGCGAGACGCGCAGCGACATGGAAACTCGGTTTTGTAGGTTGGATAAGCGAAGCGTAATCCGACATTCGTCCATCACCGGCGCGTGCGCCGCTGTTCTCTGATTTGCAATGCCGCGTATCGTGGGGAACGAGTGTCGGATTACGCTGCGCTCATCCAACCTACGAGGTCATCGACCGATTTGCCGCTTGCAGTCCCTGAAATGTTCCTTGGCGAGTTCATGGGTGATCTCGACACCCAGGTTCGTGGCGCAGCGCATGAGTTCCTGCGCGCCTTGCACGCTTTCCACATCGTCGACATGGCAGACCTTTTCCAGGCGTTCCTGCACGACGGCCTGGACCTTTGCCGAAAATTCCGGGCCGTTCAACTTTTGCCAGCAGGCTTGGAATTTTGCGCGATCCGTTTCCGGGAGCGTGCTGCTGAAGCTCTCGACCTCCGCGCGTATCGTCTTTCCCTGTTCCAGGGATGTCTCTGCCCCGCTCATGACCCATTTATACACCGCCCAGCCGCCGATCCCCAGAAGCGCGGCCAGAATAACCAGGACAGCCGCAATAGCCAAGAGTACCTTGATGGTTTTGCTCATGATATAGGCCTTTGCAAATGAAAAACGAAAAACCGCGCCATGCATGG
>JAITDH010000274.1 GCA_031282665.1 Zoogloeaceae bacterium
CGTTTTACAGTCATCCCCTGAGTTACCAGGGCGGGCGCGTTTCGCCCGACAACACCACCGGCTACGGCCCGGAGGAATACAGCCTGAAAACGGCCAAGCCCGGCAAATACCGCGTCGAAGCCAATTTCTACGGCCACCGGCAACAACTCATCTCGGAAGCCACCACCCTGCAACTGGATTTCTTCACCCACTACGCCAGCGGGAAGGTGCGCAAGGAATCCACCACCCTGCGCCTGAAAGGCGCCAAGAACCGGGTTTTCGTCGGCGAATTCGAGGTGAAATGAGCGGCGGGGCGGCAAATTGCCGCCCCGATTACGCCGCCTTCAGGAGAAAATTCACGCGCACGGCGTCAAACGGGAATTCCACCCCGCCTTCCACACGCGAGAGCAACCCCGCATTGACGAGCGCGGTCACGTCGCCATGCACCGCCTTCACGTCGCGCCCCACGCGCCGCGCCGCCTCCCGGATGGACATCGCCCCGCCCCCCGTCATTGCGGCAAGGAGCGCCCAGCGTTTGGCGGTGATCGTCTTCCAGAGCAGTTCAGGCGTGGAAAAACCGATGCGCGCCTCCTTTTCGGCCACGCCGGTTTCCCATGCCCCGGAAAAGGCCGCCAGATTTTCTTCCAGTGAAGCTACTTCAAGAATCACGGTTTTCATCGTTCCACCTCCTGACGTCGGCGAGAAAATCGGCGATGAGCTTTTCCACGCTGGAAAAGCCGACCGTCTCTTCTCTTTCTCCAATATGCCGGTGATCGCCCTTGCCGCGCTCGTTGTCGCAACGCAGCACACAGATGCCATCGACGGCATAGGCCAGGCTGTATTTCAGCCTGCGCGCGGAACCCATGACCGGCTCGGGAACGCGCCAAAGCCGCATTTCCACGAAGGCGTTTTCGGCAATGACAACCCGGCGGTCAAGGATCGATTCGGCTTTCTTCATGTTGGAGATTATAACAACAGGAGACAGATTTCGGGTGCAATCCCAAACCATGTCGCTCCGCTTATCGCCAAAAGGCATATACATATCGTCATAAAGCCTTTTCCCGTGGCTTTTTCGTGCTTCATAATGCATTCACCCATTTGGAACCCATAGGAGAAGCCATCATGAGTAATACCCGCAATACCCGCAATACCCGAAAACCCCGCAGTTCCTCGTTTCGCCTCCTGGCAGCGGCGGGGCTGTTTCTTGCCGCTTCGCTTGCGCAGGCGGCTTCCTACGAACTCTTGAACGTTTCCTACGACCCCACCCGCGAACTCTACAAGGAGTTCAATCCGGCTTTCGTGAAGCATTACAAGGCGCAAACCGGCGACGACGTTACCGTCAAGCAGTCGCATGGCGGTTCCGGCGGGCAGGCGCGGGCGGTGATCGACGGGCTGGAGGCCGATGTCGTCACCCTGGCTCTCGCCTACGACGTCGACGCCATCGCGGAGAAGACGCACAAATTCCCGGACAACTGGCAGACCCGCCTGAAACACAACAGCGCCCCCTATACCTCCACCATCGTCTTCCTGGTGCGCAAGGGCAACCCGAAGAAGGTGAAGGACTGGGACGATCTCGTCCGCGATGACGTGAAGGTCATCACCCCGAATCCGAAGACCTCCGGCGGCGCGCGCTGGAATTACCTGGCGGCCTGGGCCTATGGGCTGGAAAAATACGGCTCGGAAGCCAAGGCGCGGGATTTCGTGAAGAAGATCTTCAAGAACGTGCCGGTGCTCGATTCCGGCGCGCGCGGCTCCACCAACACCTTCGTGCAGCGCGGCCTGGGCGATGTCTTCCTCGCCTGGGAAAACGAAGCCTTCCTCGTCATCAACGAACTGGGCAAGGACAAGTTCGACATCGTGGTGCCCAGCCTGAGCATTCTCGCCGAGCCGACGGTGACGGTGGTCGATGAGGTGGCGAAGAAGAAAGGCACCGAAAAGGTCGCGCGGGCCTATCTCGAATACCTGTATTCCCCGGAAGGCCAGCGCATCGCGGCGAAGAACTACTATCGCCCCACCGATCCGGATGTGGCGAAGGAATTCGCCCAACAATTCGTCACGGTGAAGCTCGTGACCATCGACAAGGTGTTCGGCGGCTGGAAGAAGGCGCAGCCGGCCCACTTCGGCGATGGCGGCGAATTCGACAAGATCCAGGCGGAATTGCACTGATTCCCTGAATTGCACTGATATTTTCGGAATAGCACGGTTCCCTCTCCATCCATCCCGGGTATACGGGGCATCACCCGCCCGGGATGGCTTTTTTCAGTTTCTTCAGCTTTTCAAAATACCCGCCTTCTCTCCCATGCCTTTCGGAAAACCCCGCCGTCCCCGCTCGCAACTCCCCGGATTCGGTCTCTCCCTGGGACTTTCCGTGGCCTATATGTCGCTCCTCATCCTCCTGCCGCTGGCTTCCCTCATCCTCTTTTCGATGCATCTTTCCGCGCAGGATTTCTGGCGGATCATCTCGGACAGGCGCGTCCTCGCCGCCTTCCAGGTCTCCTTCGGCAGCACCTTCATCGCCGCCACGACCGACCTTTTCTTCGGCCTCGTGATCGCCTGGGTACTGGCGCGCTACCAGTTCATCGGCAAACGCCTGATCGACGCCATCATCGACCTGCCCTTCGCCATTCCCACCGCCGTCACCGGCATCGCGCTCGCCACCCTGTTTTCCGCCAACGGCCTCGTCGGCGGGCAACTGGAAGCCTTTTCCCGCTGGATGAACGAAACCTTCTCCACCCATCTTTCATTCAACGTCGCCTTTTCCCAGACCGGGATCGTGGTGGCGCTCATGTTCATCGGCATCCCCTTCATCGTGCGCACCGTCCAGCCCGTCCTGGAAGAACTGGACCGGGAGGTGGAAGAGGCGGCAAGCTCCCTCGGCGCGGATTTTCGCCATATCTTCCTGCGCGTGATCTTCCCCAGCATCCTGCCCGCCCTCCTCACCGGCTTTGCGCTCGCCTTCGCGCGCGGCCTCGGCGAATATGGTTCCGTCATCTTTATTTCCAGCAACGCCCCTTACGAGACGGAAATCGTGCCGCTGCTCATCGTCATGAAACTGGGTGAATTCAATTACGAAGGCGCCAGCGCCATCGGCGTCGCCATGCTGGCCTGCTCCTTCCTCCTGCTCCTCGCCATCAATTTCCTGCAAACCCTGGCCCGCAAGCGGAGAAAAGCATGAGCGCCACCCCCGCACGCCCCCCGGTACACACGCTGGAACCACGCTGGCTGAAACCCGCGTTGCTTGCGATCGCGCTCCTTTTCCTCACCGTCTTCATCCTCCTGCCGCTCGTCACGATCTTCTCCCAGGCGTTGAACGTCAATCTCCAGGAATACCTGGCCGCCGCCTTCGGCTACGAAGGCGCGACGCCCGAATTGCCGCCCCTCTTCGCCTCCCTGGGCGAAGGGGTTTCCGTCTATCACACGGCCTTGTCCGACGTGGAAGTACGCGCCGCCATTCGCCTGACCCTCTTCACCGCGCTCATCTGCGTGCCCCTGAACACGGTCTTCGGCGTCCTCCTCGCCTGGGCCGTCGCCCGCTTCGAATTCCGCGGCAAGAATTTCCTCGTGAGCCTGATCGAACTGCCCTTCGCCATTTCGCCCGTCATCGCCGGGCTGATCTTCATCCTGATCTTCGGCGCCTCCGCGGGCGCCTTCCACCAGTGGTTGAGCGCGCACGACATCAAGATCGTGTTCGCCGTGCCCGGCATCGTCCTCGCCACCCTCTTCGTGACCTTTCCCTTCGTCGCGCGCGAACTGATCCCGCTCATGCAGGAAATGGGCAAGGACGACGAGGAAGCGGCCCTCACCCTGGGCGCATCCGGCTGGCAGCTCTTCTTCAAGGTGACCCTGCCGAACATCAAATGGGGCCTGCTCTACGGCGTCATCCTCACCAACGCGCGCGCCATCGGCGAATTCGGCGCGGTGGCGGTCGTCTCCGGCAACGTGCGCGGGGAGACCACCACCATGCCGCTCTACATCGAAATCCTCTACGGGGAATACCAGTTCGCGACCGCCTTCGCCGTCGCCTCGCTCCTCACCCTGATCGCGCTCGTCACCCTCGTCGTCAAGGCGATCATCGAATATCTCCTGAAGAAACAAAGGACGGCTTGAATCATGGGCATCGAAATATCCAAGGTCAGCAAACGTTTCGGCGACTTCCTCGCCCTGGACGCCATCGACCTCGACATTCCCGACGGCGAACTGACCGCGCTCCTGGGGCCTTCCGGCTCCGGCAAGACCACCCTGCTGCGCATCATCGCCGGACTGGATTCGCCCGATACCGGGAGCATCCGCTTCTTCGGCGAGGACACCACCTGGACCCGCGCCCGGGATCGCCAGGTCGGCTTCGTCTTCCAGCATTACGCGCTCTTCAAGCACATGACCATCTTCGAGAACGTCGCCTTCGGCCTGCGCGTCCGTCCCCGCGCGACCCGTCCGGACAAGGCCGCCATCCGGGAAAAGGTGGAAAAACTGCTCGACATGGTGCAATTGAGGAGCATGGCGAGCCGTTTCCCCTCCGAGCTTTCCGGCGGACAGAAGCAGCGCGTGGCGCTGGCCCGCGCCCTGGCGGTGGAACCGAAGGTGCTCCTCCTGGACGAACCCTTCGGCGCGCTGGACGCACGTGTGCGCCAGGAACTACGCCGCTGGCTGCGCTACCTGCACGACGAAATCCACATCACCAGCGTCTTCGTCACCCACGACCAGGAAGAGGCGCTGGAAGTCTCGGACAGCATCGTGATCCTCAACCGGGGCAGGATCGAACAGACCGGCACCCCGGAAGAAGTCTACGACCACCCGGCCAATCCCTTCGTCTACGGCTTCCTGGGCAACGTCAATCTCTTCCACGCGCGCATCGAGGGCGGCGCGCTTTCCCTGCGGCACCGGGAAAGGACGGAGGGCGATTCCACCCTCTTCATCCGTCCGCACGACATCTCCATCGCGCCGGACAACGAAAACGGCAAGGGTATCGCCGCCCGCGTCACCAGCCACAAGATCTTGGGCAACCGAGTGCGCGTCGTGCTCAAGACCCTGGAAGGCGAGCGGGAAGTGGAAGCGGAAATCGAAAAAAAGGAATGGAACGCCCTGAAGGACGACAACCTGGAAACCGTCTATCTCCAAATCCTCGAAGCCCGGGTCTACGCGCCGGACGAGACCTGGAGCGACTATGTGATTTGAGGGTTCGGTTTCGTAGGTTGGATAAGCCGAAGGC
>JAITDH010000158.1 GCA_031282665.1 Zoogloeaceae bacterium
GGCGTTTTGCCAACTGCCGCCCCACGGTCGTCTTGCCCGAGCCCATAAGCCCGATCAGATAGAGGTTCAGGTTTTTGTTCACCCCGTCATTCTATCGGAAGACAGGAGGCAGGAGACAGGAGACAGAGGACAGAACGCGCGCGTCGCGCGCTTTGTAGTCCGTGGTTAGTAGCCGGTATGGTATTCTGATGACTGATTCCAAGGCCGCGCCAGCGGCCGCTCTGTCTTCTGTCCTCTGCCTGTATGACTTTTCCCCGTATTCTCGTCCTGGGTATCGGCAACCTGCTTTGGGCCGACGAAGGTTTTGGCGTGCGCTGCGTCGAGGCGCTGGAAGCGGCGTGGGATTTTCCCGCCGGCGTCACCCTGCTCGATGGCGGGACACAGGGGCTTTATCTCCTGCCCCATGTGCAGGCAGCGGACGCCCTGCTGGTTTTCGACGCGGTGGATTATGGCGATGCGCCCGGCACGCTGCGCGAGGTCAGCGGGGAGGAAGTCCCGCGTTTCATGGGGACGAAAAAAATGAGCCTGCACCAGACGGGATTCCAGGAAGTGCTCGCCGCAGCCGAATTGACGGGGCGTTTCCCGCAGGCACTGGTATTGATCGGCGTCCAGCCGCGGGACCTGGAAGACTACGGCGGCAGCCTGACCCCACCCGTGCGGGAAAAGCTGCCGGAGGCATTGGAACGCGCGCTCGGCTGGCTGCGGCGCTGGGGCGTCGAGGGAACGCCCAGGGCGTCTTTTCGAGCGGCCTCCGGCCAGCCCGCCCTGGCGCTTCCCGCCTACGAAGCCGGACGCCCCGCCGCATCCGTCGCGTGGCGAAAGGGGGATGCGCGCTTTTTCAACCTGCGCGGGCATGGGGAAGGCGAGGAAAGCTGATGTGCGTCGGCATTCCCGCGCAGGTCGTCGAATCCGGCGAATGGCAGGCCCGTTGCCGGAGCAGGCAGGGAGAAATCGTGCTCGACATGCGCCTGGTCGGCAGCCAGCCCGTGGGAACCTGGGTGCTCGCCTTTCTCGACACCGCCCGCGAAATCCTGGATGCCGAACGCGCGGCGCAAATCGATGCCGCCCTGGACGCGCTGGATATGCTGTCGAATGGAACGCCACTTTCCGCCACGGCGCTGGACGCCCTTTTCCCCGACCTTGCGGAACGCGAACCGCAACTGCCGGATTTCCTCAAGCCGTGAAGATGGCGAGGTTTCGTAGGTTGGGTAGGTTGGATAAGCCGCAGGCGCAATCCGACATTCGTTCATCATCGGCGCGAAGCGACGCTATTTTTTTGATTTGCGATGCTGCGCATCGGTACGGTTGAAATGTCGGATTACGCCTTCGGCTTATCCAACCTACGAAACCACAAAACCACGAAACCCAACCTCGGCACGGGCTTCAGCCTTTCCCCGATCTCCCCGGCGGGCGGTGCCAGTGGCCGTAGCCCGCGATGTCGGCGAGCAGGCGGACGAGGCCGTAGCAGAGCCAGCGCAATAAACGGGAGAGGGGCGTTTGCGGCTTTACGCCGTGTTCCGTCGCGCCCTCGTGGATCGCGGTGAGCAGGCTGTCTTCCAGTTGCCGGGCGAAATGGCCGTCGAGGACGGCGATGTTGCTTTCCTTGGCCAGGAAAAGACTGAAGGGGTCGATGTTGGAAGAGCCGACGGTTGCCCATTGCCGGTCGATGACGGCGACCTTCGCGTGCAGGAAACCCTGCCGGTATTCGAAGACGCGCACGCCGACCCTGGTCAGCTTGTCGTAAAGGGCCTGCGCGGCGTAATGCCAAAGGGCGTGGTCGCTCTTTCCCTGCACCAGCAGGGTGACCCGGATGCCGCGCCGGGCGGCGGCGGTCAGCGCGCGGCGGAAACGCCAGCCGGGGAGGAAATAGGCGTTCGCGAGGAGGACGCTTTCCTTCGCCATGAGGATGGCTTCGAGATAGGCGTTGGCGATGTTGTCCCGGTGGCGGAGACTGGTGCGCAGCAGGAAGGCGGCCCGCTGGTTGCCGGCCGGCTGCGCCTGGAGCGGCCTGTCGTCCGGCAGGCGGTAATGCCGCTTGAAACTCACCCAGGCGACGGTTTCCCAGGCGCGCCGCATGGTGGAAAGAATGGGCGCCAGGAGCGGCCCTTCGATGCGGACGGCGTAATCGAGGCTGGGGCCGATTCCCGGCGGCGTGTTGTCGTCGGCGATGATGTTGATGCCGCCGATGAAGGCGATTTTCCCGTCGATGGCGACGAGTTTGCGGTGCAGGCGGCGCAGGCGGTAGCGGCGCAGGATGAACGGCGCGATTTCGGCGCGGTAGATCAGGTATTGCGCGCCGGCCTGTTGCAGGGATGGGCCGAAGGTCTGCGGGAAATGCCGCGCGCCGAAGCCGTCGACGAGCACCCTGACCGCGCAACCTCGCCGCGCGGCGTGCTCCAGCGCGGCGGCCACGTTGCGGCCGGTTTCGTCATCGGCAAAGATATAGCTTTCCAGGAAAATCTCCCGTTCCGCGCCGTCGATGGCGGCGAGGAGGGCGGGAAAATATTCCGCGCCGCAATGCAGGAGGTCGATACGGTTGCCGCCGGTAAATCGGGTCATCCCGGGAATTTTTCAGGAAATTGCCAACATTCTGTCCAATGCCTGCCGGGCGATGACGGCCTCGTGTTCGGGAACGACGATGGGGTTGGCGACATGACCATCGACGAGGTTTTCCAGTATCCAGGCAAGATGTTGCGGGTCGATGCGCTGCATGGTGGAACACATGCAGACGATGGGGGACATGAACTGCACCGTCTTGCCCTGCGGCGCCACCTCCCTTGCCAGCCGCTCCACCAGGTTCAGTTCCGTGCCGACCAGCCAGTGGCCGGGTCCCGGCGCTTCCTTGATGGTCTTGACGATGTATTCGGTGGAACCCACTTCGTCGGAGGCGGAGCAGACTTCGAAATTGCATTCCGGATGGGAGATGACCCGGCCTTCGGGATGCTGGGCGCGAAAGGCGTCGATCTGGCTTTTCTGGAACATCTGGTGCACCGAGCAATGCCCTTTCCAGAGCAGGAGCCGGGCCTTGTCGATCTCTTCCGGCCGCAGGCCGCCCAAGGGCAGGTCGGGGTCCCAGACGAACATTTCATCCAGCGGGATGCCCATCTTGTATCCCGTCCAGCGGCCCAGATGCTGGTCGGGGAAGAAGAGGATCTTCGGGCGTTGCGCGAAGGCCCAGCGGGCGATGGCGGCGGCGTTGCTCGAGGTGCACACGATGCCGCCATGCCGGCCGCAGAAGGCTTTCAGGTCGGCGGCGGAATTGATGTAGGTGACGGGAGTGAAGACGCTCTCCACCGGACAGATTTCCTCCAGTTCGCGCCAGCAGCGTTCGACCTTGGCCAGATTGGCCATGTCGGCCATCGAGCAGCCGGCGGCCAGATCGGGGAGGATGGCCGTCTGCTCCGGGCGCGACATGATGTCCGCCACCTCGGCCATGAAATGCACCCCGCAGAAAACGATATGGGGCGAATCCACCGCAGCGGCCTGGCGGGAAAGTTTCAGCGAATCGCCCGTCAGGTCGGCGTGCTGGTAAATGTCGGCGCGCTGGTAATGGTGGCAGAGCAGGACGGCATCCTTGCCCAGTTTTTTCCGGGCGGCGCGAATGCGATCCTGGCATTCGGTATCGGGCAGGCCGCTGTAATCGTCGAAGGAAGAAACGTCGGGCATGGGGATCACCATCAACTATTGTTGAACCAGGGCAGGCCGGCCAGTCTCCAGCCGCCGACCTTGCCGCGCTGGCCGTTGGCGTCCAGGTCGCCTTCGAATCCTTCCAGCACGTTGTAACAGGCGGAATATCCCGCCGCCGTTGCCGCCGCCGCCGCCAGATCGGAACGATGCCCGCTGCGGCAGAGGAACAGCAGCAGGGCTTCCCTGTCCACCTGGGCGCGCAACTGGCGCATGAAATAAGGATTATCCGCGCCGCCCGGATATTGCTGCCATTCGATTTCCACCGCGCCCGGCACGCGCCCGACGAAATCCAGTTCGGCGCGGCTGCGGATATCCACCAGCTTCGCCCC
>JAITDH010000186.1 GCA_031282665.1 Zoogloeaceae bacterium
GGAGGCAGGGGAAAATCACATATGCCTTGCCGCCAAAAGGTAATTGACGCTGATGTCCTTGCGCAGGGAATAGCGGCGGGTGAGGGGGTTGTAGCCCAGGCCGACGGGTTGTCCGGCGCTCAGGCGGGCATTGCGGCACCAGCGGGCGAGTTCGGAAGGTTTGATGAAACGGGCGTAGTCGTGGGTGCCCCTGGGGAGCAGCTTGAGGATGTATTCCGCGCCGATGACGGCGAAGAGATAGGATTTCGGGTTGCGGTTCAGGGTGGAGAAAAAGGCGCTGCCGCCGGGTTTCAGCAGCTTGGCGACGGCGGCGATGGCGCGTTCGGGATCGGGAACGTGCTCGAGCATTTCCAGGCAGGTGACGACGTCGAAACGGGCCGGACATTCGTTCGCCAGCTCTTCGGCGGAGACATGCCGGTAATCGACGTCCAGGCCGCTTTCCAGAAGATGCAGGCGGGCGACGGCAAGGGGTTTTTCCGCCAGGTCGATGCCGGTTACTTTCGCGCCGCGCGCAGTCATGCCTTCGGCAAGCAGGCCGCCGCCGCAGCCGATGTCGAGCACGGTCTTGCCGGCAAGAGGAACCTGCCCTTCGATCCAGTCGAGGCGGAGGGGATTGATTTCGTGCAGGGGGCGAAATTCGCTTTCCGGGTCCCACCAGCGGTGGGCAATGTCGCTGAATTTGGCGAGTTCCTGCGGATCGGCGTTGGAGATGTCGGGCGGATGGGACATGGCGAATGGGAAAAGATGGAAAAATGAAAGACAAAAAAGCCCTGCGGCGCAGGGCTTTGGGAGAGTGGATACGAAAGCTTATTTCGTGCCGATGACTTCGATGTCGACGCGCCGGTCGGGTTGCAGGCACTCGACCAGTTTCTTGTTGCGTCCGCTTTCCGCGCCCAGGTTCCGGCAGCTTTCGCCGGTCACGGGCTGGGTTTCGCCCTTGCCTTCGGTGTAGATGCGGTTGGCTTCGATGCCGTTGTCGATCAGATATTGCTTGACCGCGGCGGCGCGCTTTTCGGAGAGCTTCTGGTTGTAGGCGTCCTTGCCGATGCGGTCGGTATGGCCCACGGCGAGGATGACTTCCAGGTTGATTCCCCCGATCTGCGCGATGACTTCGTCGAGCTTGGCCTTGCCTTCGGGGCGCAGGACCGCCTTGTTGAAGTCGAACAGGGCGTCCGCGGCGAGGGTGATCTTGCCGCTGTCGGGACGCACGGCGGGACGGGGCGCGGCAGGCGTGGTGACGGCCGCCGGAGCGGAACACTTGTCGGCGGGCAAGAGATCGCGATCGCACTGGCAACCGGCGGGATCGTTGGCGGCGGCGGCGGGCGTCCAGTAACCGGTGCGCCAGCAGAGACCCGTGCCGCTGACGGCGACTGCGCCGCGCTGGTCGATCACATAGACGCGCTCCTGGGCCTGCGCGGCGGTCAGGCCGATGCTGGCAAAGAGCGCCAAGGCAAAGATTTGCTTGAGTAGTGGCTTCATTGATTTCCCTTTCAATTGGTGATTTGAGGCACTTTGTTTATCAAAAAACTGAAAACGCCACATGCTTGGCGTCGATTCTTACGAAAGTTGCAACTTCCGAGGTTGTAACTTTCATGGAGCAAGCGGCTCCCAGGCCGAGACTGATTTCAGGCGTGAAACAAGACGATTCTGCCACAACCGGGCAGTGCTTTTCAAATGGCCCGTGTCGATACCGATCAAGGTTTTGTCCAGGACACAACACCTGCCGCCCACCCAGACATGACTCACGTCTTCCCGTCCGGCGCAATGGACGAGGTGCGACACCGGGTCGAAGCAGGGCGAAAGGTTGATCGCGTCCAGGCGGATGGCGGCGAGATCGGCGAGTTTCCCCACGGTGATCGAGCCGATTTTTTCTTCCTGGCCGAGGGCGATCGCGCCGCCCAGCGTTGCCATGTGGAGCGCCTGCCAGGCGGGCAGGAGGCTGGCTTCGCCGCCCGTTCCCTTGGCGAGGAGGCTGGCCATGCGCATTTCGGAGAGAATGTCCAGGCGATTGTTGCTTGCCGCGCCGTCGGTGCCCAGCCCCATGTTGATGCCGCGCGCCAGCATGGCGGAAACGGGCGCGATGCCGTTGCCCAGCTTCAGGTTGGAAACCGGGCAGTGCACGATATTGCAATTGTGTTCGGCGAGCAGATCCAGTTCGTCGGCGAGCAGATGCACCGCATGCACGCCAATCAGTTGCGGCCCCAGGAGTCCCCGGCGGCGCAGGCGATGCAGGGGACGGCAGCCGAATTCCTCGAGATGCTGGCGGATTTCGTCGCCGCTCTCCTGGATGTGGATATGGACCGGCAGACTCAGTTGCGCCGCGAGGGTCTGCACCCTTTCCAGGCCGGCGTCGCTCACGCTGTATGGCGCGTGTGGCGCGAGGCAGAAATCGACCAGGGGATGTTCCTTCCAGGCGTCCAGGCTCGTCAGGCCCTTGTGCAGGTAATCGGCGGCGTCGCTGGCGTAATTGCTGGGAAAATCCAGGACGGTGATGCCGAGCACGGCCCGCATGCCCGTTTCCACGGCGGCTTCGGCGGCGGCGTCGAGGAAGAAATACATGTCGTTGAAGGTCGTCACCCCGCCGCGCAGCATTTCCGCGCAGGCCAGCCGGGTGCCGTCGCGGACGAAGGCGGGCGAGACCATGGCGGCCTCCAGCGGCCAGATCCGCTCCTTCAGCCAGACCATCAGGGGCAGGTCGTCCGCGATCCCGCGCAAGAGGCTCATCGCCGCGTGGGTATGCAGATTGATGAGCCCCGGAATCAGCAGATGCTCGTCCAGTTCCACGCTCTCGCGCGGGCTGTAGCATTCGCGCGCCAGGGCGGAGGGCAGGATGTCGACGATTCTCTCGCCGCTGATCGCCACGGAATGATGTTCGAGCAGATTGGCGTTTTCGACCTGGGCCAGATAACGGGCATGGATGACGAGGTCGGGCTGGCGATCGGAGGGAAAAGCGGACATCGAAGCGGACATCGAACAGGAAAAGGGGTGCGTAAACTAGCAGAAAGCCGGCGAAGACGCTTGCCGGAAGCACAAATTTGTGTAAATTGCATGACGAAGCCACGCCGACCGGCAAGACATGCCGCTTTCCGCCGACGCCTTGCAGGCGATCATCCGCGAAACGCAACACCAGCGTCTGGTCTGATGCGCTGGGACGTGCTCGCTTGTGCGACCGGGCGCAGATGCAGTTCCAGGGTGTGCGCCCATAGGTATCTACAGCGTAATTTCCTGCTGTTCCTCCACGCTGCCCTCCACCTGGAACAGCGTCCGGTCTTCCAGGCGCAGGGCGGTCAGCGGGCCGCCCCAGAGGCAGCCGGTATCGAGCGCCAGGAGGTTGGGCAGGAGCTTCAGGCCGAGCGCCGACCAATGGCCGGTAATCAATACCTTGTCCGCGCTCTTGCGCTGGGGCAGCGCGAACCACGGCAGGCAATCGCTGGGGGCGTTTTCCGGCTTGCCCTTGAAGGAGAAATCCATTTCCCCTTCCCAACTGCAAAAACGCATCCGGGTCATCGCGTTGACGATCACCCGCAGACGGTCCATTCCCTCCAGCTTGCCCGACCAGGCGGTCGGCTTGCTGCCCCAGAGGCGGGCGAGGAAATCCCGGTAATCCTCGCCGCGCAGCTTTTCTTCCACTTCCGCCGCGAGCGAGCGCGCCTTTTTCACGCCCCATTGCGGCAGCAGACCGGCATGCACCAGGCAATATTCCCCTTCCACGTGACACAACGGCCGATGACGCAGCCAATCCAGGAGTTCCGCCCTGTCCGGCGCGTCCAGGATTTCCTGCAAGGTGTCGTCCTTCGCGCGCCTCGCGCCTTCGATCTCCGCGATCAGCAAGAGATAGAGATCGTGGTTGCCCAGCACCACGACCGCGGCGTCGCCCAGGGATTTCACATAGCGCAGGGTTGCCAGCGAACGCGGGCCGCGATTGACCAGGTCACCGGTCAGCCAGAGCCGGTCCTTTTGCGGATCGAAGGCGCAGGCCCGCAAAAGCCGGGTAAAGGCATCGAAACACCCCTGGATGTCGCCGATTGCGTAGATCGCCATGCCCTATTCCACCCTATTCCGGAAAGACTTCCGCCTCCGCCAGCGGGACGCCTTGCGCATCCTTGGCGGAGAGTATCGGGGATGTCCACGGCCAGTCGATGGCGATTTCCGGATCGTTCCAGAGGATGCAGCGCTCGTGCTCCGGCGCATGGTAATCCGTTGTTTTGTAAAGGAATTCCGCCTCTTCGGAAAGACAGAGAAAGGCGTGCGCAAAACCGGGAGGAATCCAGATCTGCCGCCTGTTGGCGGCGGAAAGACGCACGCCGACCCAACGCCCGAAGGTCGGCGAAGCGCGGCGAATGTCGACGGCGACATCGAAGACCTCGCCCACGATCACCCGCACCAGCTTGCCCTGCGGCTGCCGAATCTGGTAATGCAGTCCGCGCAGGACGTGGCGAACGCTCCTGGAATGATTGTCCTGCACGAAATGCACCGGCGGCAGTCCCGCCGCCCGGAAAGCGCGCTCATTGAAACTTTCGAAGAAAAATCCGCGCGCGTCGTCGAACACCCTGGGCGTGAACAACAGCACCTCCGGGATCGCCAGCCGTTCAACCTGCATACTTCCGTTCCTCCAGCAAACCCAGCAGATAGCGCCCATAGGCGTTCTTCGCCAGCGCTTCGGCAAGCCGGGCAAGCTGGGCATCGTCGATCCATCCCTGCCGCCAAGCCAGTTCCTCCGGCGAGGCAACCTTCAGCCCCTGGCGCTTTTCCACGGTGGCGATGAACTGGCTCGCGTCGAGCATGGATTCATGCGTCCCCGTATCCAGCCAGGCATAGCCCCGGCCCATGATTTCCACATGCAGCTTCCCGGCCGCCAGGTAATGCCGGTTGAGATCGGTGATCTCCAGTTCGCCGCGCGCGGAAGGGGTGAGGGAACGCGCGATGTCGATGACCGTATCGTCGTAGAAATAAAGCCCGGTCACGGCATGGTTCGATTTCGGCTTGGACGGCTTTTCCTCTATGCTGGTCGCCTGCCCCTGCCGGTCGAAGGCCACGACGCCATAACGCTCCGGATCCTGCACCCGATAGGCGAAGACCGTCGCCCCCTCTTCCCGCGCGTCGGCGGCGGCCAGCAGCCTATGCAGCTTGTCGCCGTAAAAGATGTTGTCTCCCAGCACCAGCATGGAAGGACTGCCGCCCAGGAAATCCGCGCCGATCAGGAAAGCCTGGGCCAATCCTTCCGGCCTCGGCTGCACGGCATAGGAGAGATGAATCCCCCATTGGCTGCCGTCCCCCAGGAGTTGGAAGAAGCGCGGCGTATCCTGCGGCGTGGAAATGACCAGGATTTCACGCACTCCCGCGAGCAGCAGGATGGACAGCGGATAGTAGATCATCGGCTTGTCGAAGATCGGCAGCAACTGCTTGGAAACCGCCAGGGTCGCCGGATAAAGCCGGGTGCCGGAACCCCCGGCGAGGATGATGCCCTTACGCATGAAAAGCCTTTTGTCGAGCGCGTCTGAAGATGCGCATCATAGCAAACAGGCATGCTTCCGTCGCTTCGTCCCTCCTTTCGGGGTGCAATCCAAAGTGGAGGAACCCCGTGGTTTCGTAGGTTTTGTAGGTTGGATGAGCCGAAGGCGTAATCCGACAATCGTTCATCGCCGGCGCTTGCGCCGCTGTTCTTTGATTTGCGATGCCACGCATCGTGGGTACGAATGTCGGATTACGCCGCGCTAATCCAACCTACGAAACCGACGCCCCGTCATTGCGACAAGACTTTTCCTCCACTTCGGATTGCACCCGCATTTCGCGAAGGCACGCAGGCGATTTCAACAAGCTGTTAGAATAAGCGTCTTTCCAGTCGCCGACTGCCAATTCCCCGGAGCCGTCATGATCTTCGACATCGACAACGAAACGCTTCCCCGCGAACAACTGAAAGTCCTGCAACTCTCCCGCCTCCAGGCCATGG
>JAITDH010000235.1 GCA_031282665.1 Zoogloeaceae bacterium
TATCTGGCGCAGGTTTCCCGTTTGCTGGCCGGGTCGGGCGTTTCGCTGGGGGCGCAGGATTTGAGCGCGCATGCGGAGGGGGCGTTTACCGGCGAGGTGTCGGCGGCGATGCTGGCGGATTTCGGTTGCCGGCATGTGATCGTCGGCCATTCGGAACGGCGCGCCCTGCATCACGAGTCGGATGCCCTGGTGGCGGAGAAATTCGGCACGGCGCGGGCGGCGGGACTGAAACCTGTGCTCTGCCTGGGCGAGACGCTGACGGAACGCGAGGCCGGGCGGACATTGGCGGTCGTGGCGCGGCAACTGGATGCCGTCATCGCCGCGCATGGCGTTGCGGCCTTGCGGGATGCCGTGCTGGCCTACGAGCCGGTGTGGGCCATCGGCACCGGACGGACGGCCACGCCGGAGGAGGCGCAGGAGGTGCATCTTGCCCTGCGCCGCCAGGTGGCCGCAAGGAGCGGGGAAGTGGCCGCGGCCCTGCGTATCGTTTATGGCGGCAGCGTCAAGGCGGAAAACGCGCGCGCGCTTTTCGCCCAGGCGGATATCGACGGCGGGCTGATCGGCGGCGCGTCGCTGGATGCAAAGGCTTTCCTGGCGATTTGCCAGGCAACGAATGTTTGATTGGAAACGAGATCATGACGAATTGGTTTTTTTCCCTGCTCCTCTCGGTGCATATCCTGCTCGCGCTGGGCGTCATCTGGCTGGTGCTGATGCAGCACGGCAAGGGGGCCGACATGGGCGCCGCGTTTGGCAGCGGCGCTTCCGGCAGTCTTTTCGGCGCGTCCGGCTCGGCGAATTTCCTGAGCCGCAGCACGGCGGTGCTGGCGACGCTCTTTTTCCTCACCAGCCTGGGGCTGACCTACGTCGCTTCGAACGCGCCAAAAACTTCTGGCAGTCTCATGCAGGACACTGTACAATCGCCGCCAGTTTTGCCGGGCGATGCTGAGGCGCAAGCGCCGCAGGCGGCGCAGGAAGAAGCGCGGGAAGGGACGGACGCGACCGGCGAGGAAACGTCTCCCCGCTCCGACCGGAAGGTCGAGGATATTCCCCGCTGAAGGCAAAACGGCTCCAGGTTTCAGCCGACGTGGTGAAATTGGTAGACACGCTATCTTGAGGGGGTAGTGGCGCAAGCTGTGCGAGTTCGAGTCTCGCCGTCGGCACCAGTTATTCGAGGGTGGTCGGGGATTTTCAGGCCGCCCTTTGTTGTAAGGCTTCAGTGTCTTATATAAGACATAAACGTCGTATCGGGACGTGATTCGTCACGAACGCGTTGTCATAAACGGAAGGTCAGCCATGTTGGAAAACTATTTTCCGATCTTGATGTTCATCCTGGTCGGGCTGGCGATCGGCATCCTGCCGGTGGCGATTGGCTGGTTCATCGCGCCGCACCGGCCGGACGCGAAAAAGCTCTCTCCCTATGAGTGCGGTTTCGAGGCGTTCGAGGACGCGCGCATGAAGTTCGATGTGCGCTACTACCTCATCGCCATCATCTTCATCCTCTTCGATCTCGAAATCGCCTTCCTGTTCCCCTGGGGGACGGTGTACAAGGAGATCGTCGCGAGCGATGCGTTCAAATTCTTCGGTTTCTTCGAAGTGGTCGTCTTCCTGGTCATCATCCTGGTGGGCGATGCCTATGCCTGGGCCAAGGGCGCGCTGGATTGGGAGTAAGAGATGTCGATCGAAGGACTTCTGGAAAAAGGATTCGTCACCACCTCGGCGGACGCGCTGATAAATTTCGCCCGCACCGGCTCGCTCTGGCCGGTGACCTTCGGCCTCGCCTGCTGTGCCATCGAGATGATGCACACCGGCTGCGCCCGCTACGACCTCGACCGTTTCGGCATCATCTTCCGCCCTTCGCCGCGCCAGTCCGACGTAATGATCGTGGCGGGCACGCTGACCAACAAGATGGCCGCCGCCCTGCGCAAGGTCTATGACCAGATGGCGGAGCCGCGCTGGGTGATCTCCATGGGATCCTGCGCCAACGGCGGCGGCTATTATCACTATTCCTATTCCGTGGTGCGCGGCTGCGACCGCATCGTGCCGGTGGATATCTACGTGCCGGGCTGTCCGCCGACACCGGAGGCGCTGCTCTATGGTATCCTCCAGTTACAAAACAAGATCCGCCGCACCTGCACCATCGCACGCTGACCCCGGATCACCGATCACCCCAGGATCACCCCCATGACCGCCAAGCTGGAAAAACTTCAACAAGATCTGCAAAAACTCCTGGGCGGGCGTCTCGCCAAACTGACGTTCGCCCTGGGCGAAGTCGGCATCGAAGTGGATGCCGGCGATTACAAGAAAGTCATGTTCCTCCTGCGCGACGCGCCGGAGTTGGCTTTCGACCAATTGCTCGACCTGTGCGGCGTGGATTATTCCGCCTATGAGGGCGAACAGCGGCCCGCGCGCCGTTTCGCCGTGGTGTCGCATCTCCTGTCCATGGTTCACAACTGGCGTCTGCGCGTCCGGGTGTTCGCCGGGGAAGACGCCTTCCCGGTCGTCGCCTCCGTGGCGGAGGTCTGGAATTCGGCCAGCTGGTTCGAGCGCGAAGCCTTCGATCTCTTCGGCATCGTCTTCGAGGGGCACGACGATCTGCGCCGCATCCTCACCGACTACGGTTTCGTCGGGCACGCCTTCCGCAAGGATTTCCCCGTGCATGGGCAGGTGGAAATGCGCTACGACCCGAAGCAGGGGCGCATCGTCTACCAGCCGGTGGCGATCGAGCCGCGGGAAAACACGCCGCGCATCCGGCGCGAAGCGACCTACGGAGACGCGTCATGACCGACATCCGCAACTACACGCTCAACTTCGGCCCGCAGCATCCGGCGGCGCACGGGGTGTTGCGGCTCATCCTGGAACTGGACGGGGAAGTGGTCGAGCGCGCCGATCCGCACATCGGCCTCTTGCACCGCGGCACCGAAAAGCTCATCGAAAACCGCTCCTGGGCGCAGGGCCTGCCGTACATGGACCGGCTCGACTACATCACCATGATGTGCAACGAGCATGCCTACTGCCTGGCGGCGGAAAAGCTGCTCGGCATCGAAGTGCCGGAGCGGGCGCAATACATCCGCACGATGTTCGACGAAATCACGCGCATCCTGAGCCATCTGCTCTGGCTGGGCACCAACGCGCTGGACGTGGGCGCGATGTCGATCATGCTCTACGTCTTCCGCGAACGCGAGGATCTGCTGGACATCTACGAAGCGACCACCGGCGCGCGGATGCACCCGGCCTACTACCGCATCGGCGGCGTCCACCGCGACCTGCCCGACCGGATGCCGCAATACCAGGAATCGCGCTGGAAGAACGCGGCGACCGTCCGCTCGCTGAACGAAAACCGGCAGGGTTCGCTGCTCGATTTCCTGGAAGACTTCACCGAACGCTTCCCCAAATACCACGCGGACTACCATACCCTCCTCACCGACAACCGCATCTGGAAGCAGCGGCTGGTGAACATCGGCGTCGTGTCGCCGGAGCGGGCGAAGCAGTTGGGCTTTACCGGCGCGATGCTGCGCGGCTCCGGCGTCGAATGGGATTTGCGCAAGAAGCAGCCCTACGCCGCCTATGACAAGATGGACTTCGACGTTCCCGTCGGCGTGCATGGCGACTGCTACGACCGCTATCTCGTGCGCATGGAAGAAATGTTGCAGTCGAACCGCATCATCCGCCAGTGCATCGGCTGGCTGCGCGCGAATCCGGGGCCGGTCATCGCCGATGACTACAAGGTCGCCCTGCCGCCCCGCGCGCAGATGAAATCGAACATGGAGAGCCTGATCCATCACTTCAAGCTCTGTTCCGAGGGCATCCACGTGCCGGAAGGCGAAGCCTACGCGGCCATCGAGCATCCCAAGGGCGAATTCGGCATCTATGCCATTTCCGACGGAGCCAACCGGCCCTACCGCCTGAAAATCCGTCCGCCGGGCTTCGTCCATCTGTCCTCGCTGGATGAAATGGTGCGCGGTCACATGTTGCCCGACGTCGTGGCCGTCATCGGTTCGCAGGACTTCGTGTTCGGCGAAGTCGACCGGTAACAGCCATGAGCGCTGCCCGTTTTTTCCTTCTGTCTGCGGCCTTGCTGATGTCCGTAAGCGTATTTGCGCAAACGAAAGCTGCGTCCTCCAACGACGCGTTCACTGGTTCTGTGCGGGCGCTTGCAATCGCTTATCAGGATTTCGCCGAGCGGCTGGCAAGTCGTGCACGCGTCACCGAGGATGTGTCGGTAGGAAACGTGCGCGTGACAGCCGCAGAAATCAACGCGCATCTGGCCGACAGGAGTAACTATGGCTCCTTCCTTTATGCGTTCGACGAGTATTACGAAATTCACTTCCAGGTGCACCCCCTTCTGGGGTCTCAGGGAGAAGAATTGTTGCTTTTCAATTGCGAGAGAATCGAATGCAAATATCGCATTGACAAGCAGGATTTTCGGATTCTGCCCTTCACGGACGCGGGGGAAGAATGATGAATCGGGATGCCGCGCGGCAGGCGTTCGTAGAGGCGGTCAATGCACGTATCCATCGTCCAGAGCGGGATTCCTTGCGTTCAAACGAATTCGCGCAATGCCACAGATGACATGAAAGAGGAAAACATGA
>JAITDH010000238.1 GCA_031282665.1 Zoogloeaceae bacterium
TTTTCTCCGGCAGGTTGGCGGCGATCTGGCAGGACAGGGCGGCCCAGTAGGGGAGGGTTTCCAGGAGGAGGACGGCGATCCAGGCGCGCGCCGAGAGTTCTCCGCTGCCGAATTGCGAAAAGGTAAAGAAGGCGGCGAGCAGGAGGGCGACGAGGATGCCCAGTTCTTCCCGGATGGCCAGGAAGAAGGCGAATCCGCCCTTTTTCTTCCAGGCTTTCGGGGTGACGACGAATTCGCCCTTTTTCTTGAACAGGCCGGCGAAGATGCCCCTGGCGATGGCGTGTGAAAGCCCGGCGGAAAGCAGCGACGCGCCCAGGATGTCCCGCCAGGGACAGCGCATGGAATGGCGGTAGAGGATGGGGCCCAGCGCCGCCTTGAAGGCCATGAAGCCGAGCATGGGCACGACCAGCAGGGTCACCGGCAGGCCGAAGGAGCGCGGGGCGATGAGCATGAGGATGGTCCAGAAGATCGAGGCGAAGGCGAAGATGAGTTGCAGGGCGTCGCCGAACCAGGAGAACCAGCCGGTGAGGAAGTGATAGCGCTGCGCGAGGGTGAATTTGCTGATTCCCAGGAGTTTGGGAAGATGCGCCTTCAGGATCTGCATGGCGCCGAAGGCCCAGCGGAAACGCTGGCTCTTGATGGCGGGGAAGTCGGCGGGCGTCAGCCCCCTGCCGAACACGTGGTCGACATAGCGGGTGTCGAAGCCTTGCGCGAGGAGGCGCAGGCCCAGTTCGGTATCTTCGCAGATGCACCATTCGGACCAGCCGCCCACGTCCTGCAACGACTGCTTCCGCACCAGGGTCATGGTGCCGTGCTGGATGAGGGCGTTGCGCTCGTTCCGGTGGTGCATGCCGATGCGGAAGAAGCCGTCGAATTCCCAGTTGCACATGCGCCGGAACGGGTGTTCCTGCCAGGCGCGGTGCGCCTGCGGCGCCTGCACGACGGCGATTCTTTCGCTTTCGACGAAGTGCGGCGCGAGACGCGCGATCCAGTCCGGCTCGACGACGTAATCGGCATCGACCACGCCGATGATTTCCGCGCGCGGATCGGTCTGCGCCAGGGCGAAATTGAGCGCCCCGGCCTTGAAACCCGGCCAGGGGCGGAGATGGAAAAAGCGGAAATTTTCCCCCAGCGTCGCCATGTACGCTTCGACGGGTTTCCAGAGCGCCTCGTCCGCCGTGTTGTTGTCGATGACCAGGACTTCGAAATTGCGATAGTCGAGGCGGGCAAGGCTGTCGATGGTTTCGATCACCATTTCCGGCGGCTCGTTGTAGCAGGCCAGGTGAATGGAAACGAAAGGTTCCTTTTCCGGCGACAGGGGAGGCAGGGGAAGGAAGCGGCGGCGCCAGCGCTTCTTGAACAGCATCTCGCCGAATTCATAGCCGTGCGTGAGCAATACGGAGATGGTGAGGGAGGTGGCGGCGATGAGGACGATGAGGACGGTCAGGTCGCGCTGGCTCAGGTAAACGCCGTCGGCGGGAATATTGACGTCCATGACCAGGACGGCCACGGAAGCCTGCATCAGCACGGCCAGCCAGAGTCGCCCAGAAAAACTCCAGGAGGCGAGGACGAGGGCGATCAGGAACATCGGCAGGAAGGCGTAGAGGGAGGCGCGCATGGCCTTTTCCTGCCAGCGGTTGTCGGACGAGACGGCGCCTTCCAGGGGGAATTTGGCTTCGCGGTCGACATCGAAGACGCCCCAGTACATGCCCACCCAGCCTTCGGTCTCCACCTTCCACGGCTGGTCGAAGGCTTCCATGATGAAGTAGTCGAGCTGCCCGGACTGCTCGAGCGACAGGAGGCTGCGGATGAAGAGCGCCTCGTTGGCGCGCGAAGGCACGGCGGCTTCATTGATCGGACCATCGCTCGGCCAGCCGATTTCGCCGATGAGGATTTTCTTTTTCGGATACAGGGCGCGCAGCGTCTCGTATTGCCCGAGCGCGAAATCCAGCGCCGCTTCCACGGGAACGCCGTCGTGGTAGGGAAGGAGATGGAGGGTGATGAAATCGACCTGCTCGACGAGTTCCGGATTCCTTTCCCAGATGTAGAAAGGCTCGGCCGTCGAAACGGGCTTCTTGGTCGCCTTCTTGACCAGTTGCAGGAGCGGGATCAGTTCCTTGACCGTCATATCGTCGCGCATCAGGGATTCGTTGCCGACGATGCTGCGCCTGACGTGCTGGTATTGCCGCGCGATCTCGATGCCCGCCAGCACCTCGCGGGCGTTCTTTTCCACGTCCTTGTCCAGCCAGATGCCATTGGTGACCCGCATGCCGCGAAACCCGGCGAGGGGAATGACTTCCGTATTCTCCAGGCTGCTGTAGGTGCGGATGCGCCGCGTATAGCGGGCGAGCAGGTCGATGTCGCCCTCGATTTCCCCGCTTTCGGGATAGACGCCATCCAGCGGGGTTTGATTGCGTTGAAAGCCGGCGTAGGCAAAGCCCCGGATGCCCTGTTCCGCGTCGGGGAAATCCTGGCCGCGGTTGCTCACCTCCCATACGGCATAATGAACAGAGGCGACGAAAGTGGCGATCAGGAGCGCGCTGAAGAAATTGAAAAAAGGCCGTCTGCCAGTCAATGACATCGACAACCTCAGGAAGCGCCGGATTCGGGCAGGGTAATGTTGATCTCCAGCACCTCGCCATTGCCCTGGGTTTCCCGGTTGATGTTTATGTCATCCGGGTTGACCGGGAAATAGCGGGAAAGCACCTCGATCAGATCGCGCTGCAAGGCGGGCATGAAATCGGCCGTCTGGGTGCGCGCATCGCGTTCGTAGGCGATGACGGCGGCCAGGCGGTTCTTGGCCGTGGCCGCGGTCTGGCTGGGCTTGTTGCCGAACAAGCGGCTGAAAAGCGAAGCGGGGGACATCTCACTTTCCTCCGAACAGGCGTTGCAGGAGGCCGGGTTTGACGTAATCCACGAAGCGCAGCGGCGGCGACGGATCGTCGCCGAGAAAACGGGAAATGACGTCATGATAAGCGTCGGCCACATCCGAATTCTCCAGGTAAATGGCGGGCTTGCCCTGGTTGGACGCCTGCAATACCGTTTCCGATTCGGGGATGACGCCAATGACGGGAATCCGCAGAAGCTCGTGGATATCCTTGTAGGAAAGCATTTCGCCCTCTTCCACCCGTTTCGGCGAATAGCGGGTAATCAGCAGATGCTCCTTCACCGGCTCGCGCCCTTCCAGCGCCCGCCGGGAGCGCGATTGCAGCATTCCCAGGATGCGATCGGAATCGCGCACGGAGGAAACCTCCGGATTGGTCACCACCAGCGCCTCGTCGGCGAAGGTCAGCGCCATCATCGCGCCATGTTCGATGCCGGCCGGGGAATCGCAGACGATGAATTCGAACCCCATGTGTTCGAGTTCGTTGAGCACCCTTTCCACGCCGGCCTCGGTCAGCGCGTCCTTGTCGCGCGTCTGCGAAGCGGGCAGCACGTGGAGATTCCCGTTCTCGCAATGCTTGTCCTTGATGAGAGCCTGGGTCAGCCTGGCCTCCTCGTTGATCACATTGACCAGATCATAGACCACCCGGCGTTCGCAGCCCATGATCAGATCCAGGTTCCTGAGCCCCACGTCGAAGTCGATCACAGCCGTCTTGAAGCCACGCAAAGCCAGACCGGAAGCGAAACAGGCGCTGGTCGTCGTCTTGCCCACCCCACCTTTGCCGGAAGTCACAACGATAATACGGGTCACAGGATTCTCCGGAGTTTGAAAAA
>JAITDH010000249.1 GCA_031282665.1 Zoogloeaceae bacterium
GTGAGGTTGTCCAGGATGGGTTTGTCGTATTCATCGACGAGGATGACGGCACGCTGGCCGAACTTGGCTTCTGCTGCCTGGATCAAGGCAATGAAACGATCGGGAATGCCGTCTTCGCCTTTCTGCATCCCCAAGCGACGCTCGTTTTCGGCCAGGATATTCTGGATACGGGCATCCAACGTCGCTCGGCTTTCCATGACGCCTTCTGCGAAGCTGATACGAATCACCGGATATTTCGTCTTCCAATTCCATTTGTCGTGACAAAAGAGTCCACGGAACAGCGGCTCATTGCCCGCGAACAGTTCCGCCAGTGTGTCCAGAAAGAGGCTCTTTCCGAAACGGCGCGGGCGAGAGAGGAAGTACGCCGTGCCTTCCTCGGCAAGTTTCAGGGCAAAAGGGGTTTTATCGACATAGTAGTAATCCGCTTCGCGAATCTTGGCGAAAGTCTGGATACCGATGGGGAGTTTTTTGCGCGTCATGGCAAGCCCACGGACGGGATGGAAACACGAAGATTATAGCGTGGGGATTCATTGCCTCATCACCGCGTGCGCTTCGTCTGCTCCGGCTCCCCGCAGGCCATACGTCATCACGCAACGCTGCTCCCTTCCTCCAACCTTTCGGCTTCCCTCCTTGCCGCCATGCCTTCCAGCGTACCTTCATCCTTGAGACGGACGCCGCTTACCCCCAGGCGCGCCGATTCCTGGAGGAGTTGCGCAAGTTTTTTGGCGGCTTCGGCAGGTGGGGTGCCTTCTGGACGGATGTTGGAGACGCAGTTGCGGTCGGCGTCGGTGCATGCCGGGTTGGGATGCCAGGTGAAATATGCGCCCAGGCTGTCGGGGGCGCTCAGACCTGGGCGTTCGCCGAGGAGCATCAGCGCGTGGCGGGCATGGAGGAGCGCGCCGACCTCGTCTTGCAGTTTGACGCGGCCAAAGGGGACGAGAAAGACAGGGTAGCGTGTCCAGCCCGCGGCATCGAGCGTTTGCACGAGTCGGGCGACGGTTTCGGCGGCGTGGCACAGGGCGGCGTTCGCGGAATGACCGTCGGAGACGAGAATGACGAGATCGCGTTCGCCCCACTCCTGGGCGCGCGCGTGCAGGACTTCGCGCGACGCCTCCGCGAGCCGACGTCCCAGGTCGGGGCGCATCAGGAAGGCGGGGCGGTCGGCAACGGCGGTGGACAAGCGTTCTGTCGCAAGGCCAAAAGCGGCAAACTGGCGGGCGAGTGCCTCCAGGTCGAGCGGCGCGTGGACGGCGTCGCGGGCGCGGGCATGGGCGAGACGGAATTCCAGGACGGAAGCCGTGCGCTGGCTGCCTCCGGCGCGTCCCAGGGCGATGCGGGCAAAGGTGTGCTGGCGCAGGGCGGCCCAGGGGTCTTGCGCGGGATCGGCCGGGTTGGCTGAATGGGCGGGAAGGGGCGGGTCGGCTGGCGTCATGAGGTGAGCAGCGCGTGCGCGGAGGAAGCGGGGAGCAGCCGCCGTCCTTCGCTGACGATGCGCATTTTTTCCAGCCAGGCCTCGAATTCGGGCGCGGGTCTCAGGCCCAGCACCTGGCGCAGGTAGTGGCTGTCGTGAAAGGAGGTGGATTGATAGCCCAGGGCGATGTCGTCCGCGCCGGGCACGCCCATGATGTAGGTGCAACCGGCGACGCCCAGGAGGGTGAGGAGGTTGTCCATGTCGTCCTGGTCGGCTTCGGCGTGGTTCGTGTAGCAGATGTCGCAGCCCATCGGCAGGCCGAGGAGCTTGGCGCAGCAATGGTCTTCCAGCCCGGCGCGGAGTATCTGCTTGCCGTCGTAGAGGTATTCCGGGCCGATGAAGCCGACCACGGTATTGACGAGCAGCGGCGCGAACCGGCGGGCTACGGCGTAGGCGCGCGCCTCGCAGGTCTGCATGTCGACGCCGTGGTGGGCGTTGGCGGAAAGCGCCGAACCCTGTCCCGTCTCGAAATACATGACGTTCTCGCCCACCGTGCCGCGTTTCAGGGAACGGGCGGCGTCCTGTGCCTCCGCGAGCAGCGGCAGGGTAACGCCGAAACTCGCGTTGGCGGCCTCGGTGCCCGCGATGGACTGGAAGACGAGATCGACCGGCGTGCCGCGCTCGATGACTTCCAGCGCGGTGGTGACATGGGCGAGCACGCAGGATTGGGTGGGAATGTCGTAGCGGTGAATCAGCTCGTCGATCAGGCAAAGGAGCTTTTCCATGGCGGGCACGTTGTCGGTGGCCGGGTTGATGCCGATCACCGCGTCGCCGCAGCCGTAGAGGAGTCCATCCAGGATGGAGGCCGCGATGCCACGGGCGTCGTCTGCGGGATGATTGGGTTGCAGGCGCACCGCGAGGCGGCCAGGCAGCCCGATGGTGTCGCGGAAAGCCGTCACCACGCGGCATTTGGAAGCAACGAGAATGAGATCCTGGTTGCTCATCAGTTTGGCGGCGGCGGCGACCATTTCGGGCGTCAGTCCCGGCGCGAGCGCCGTGAGCGCGAGGTGATCGGTCTCGTAGCGCAGCAGCCAGTCCCGGAAGCCGCCGACGGTGAGACCAGCAACCGGCGCGAAGGCGGCGTGGTCGTGCGTGTCGAGGATGAGCCGGGTTACCGCGTCCATCTCGTAGGGAATCAGCGGTTCTTCAAGAAACCGCGCCAACGGCACGTCGGCAAGACATTGCTGCGCGGCGACACGCTCTTCGGCGCGCTCGGCGGCAACGCCCGCCAACACGTCACCGGAGCGCAGCGGCGTTGCCTTGGCCATCAGTTCCTTCAGGGAAGAAAAGGCATAGCGGCGCGCGCCGACAGATAACGACCAGGGAGCGGAAGAGGACATGGCAGCGGTCTTTTTCAGGATTTGATGGCGACATGTCCGGGAATCCACAGCGTGATCTGCGGAAAGAGCATGATGAGGATCATCGCCAGCAGCATCATCAGGACGAAGGGAATGATGGAAACGTAGATGTCCCGAATCGTGAAGGAAGGCGGCGACATGGCGCGCATCAGGAAGAGGTTGTAGCCGAAGGGCGGTGTGAGATAGGCGATCTGGCAGGTGATGGTGTAGAGGATGCCGAACCAGATGGGGTCGAAACCCAGCTTCATGATGATGGGAATATAGAGCGGCGCGACGATGACGAGCATGGCCGTATCGTCCAGGAAGATGCCCATGATGAGAAAGGAAAGCTGCATGAGGAGCAGCACCTGCCAGGGGGAAAGCCCCATCTGGTCGAGAAAGAGCCGCTCGACGGCGCGCACCGCGCCCAGGCCGTCGAAGACGGCGGCAAAGGCCAGGGCCGCCATCATGATCCACATGAACATCGCGCTGGCGTTCAGGGAATGGCGCAGGGTGCGGTGCAGCACCTCGCGGCTCAGGCGACCCTTGACGAGTGCGATGAGCAGCGAGGCGAGCGCGCCGATGGCCGAGCTTTCGACGAGGCTGGCGTAGCCGAGGAAGAAGGAGCCGATGACGAGCGCCATCATGAGGAGCGGCAGGATGCCCGCGCCGAGGACGCGGAATTTTTCGGCGCGGCTGTATTGCCGCTCTGCGGCGGGCAGTGCCGGTCCCAGTTCCGGTTGCAGACGACAGCGCACGACGATATAGATGAGGAACATCGCCGCGAGCAGGAGTCCCGGCCCGATGCCGGCCAGCCACAGCGGCCCGATCGGCTGGCGCGCAATGATGCCGTAGAGCACGAGCACGACGCTGGGCGGCGTCAGGATGCCGAGCGAGCTTCCCGACTGGATGATGCCGCTGATCATTTTCTTGTCGTAATTGCGCTTGACCAGTTCCGGCAGCGCCACGGTGCAGCCGATGGCCATGCCCGCCACGGAAAGCCCGTTCAGGCAGGAAACCATCACCATCAGGAACATCGTGCCGATGGCCAGCCCGCCGCGCAGACCGCCCATCCAGACGTGCAGCATATGGTAGAGATCGTTGGCGATGCCGGATTCGGAGAGCATGTAGCCCATGAAGATGAACATGGGCAGGGTCAGCATCGGATACCAGTTGAAGAGCTTGATGGCCGCGTTGAACCCCATTTCCGACCCGCCCGGCCCCCACAGCCAGAGCGCGCAGGCCACGCCGACGAAGCCCATGACGCCAAAGACCCGCTGCCCCGTGGTCATGAGGAGCATCAGCGAGGAAAACATCAGGAGGATGACGAAGGTGTAGTCCATG
>JAITDH010000278.1 GCA_031282665.1 Zoogloeaceae bacterium
CAGATGGTTGCCATCGGCGAGGAATCCGGTTCCCTTTCCACCATGCTGGGCAAGGTGGCGGATTTCTTCGAGGAAGAAATCGACCGCGCGGTCGAAGCCCTGTCCAGCCTGATGGAACCGATCATCATGGTAGTGCTCGGTACCTTGGTCGGCACCATCATCATTGCCATGTACCTGCCGATCTTCAAGATGGGTAGCGTGGTTTGACATTGCTGCCGACATTGGCCGAGCCGGAAATTTTCATCTTCGCCCTTGGCCTGCTCGGCCTCATCGTCGGCAGCTTCCTGAATGTCGTCATTCATCGGCTGCCGCGGATGCTGGAGAGGGAATGGCAGCGGGATTACGCGGAATACAGCGGCACTCCCCTGCCGCCCGAAGCGGCCGCGCCGTTCAATCTCGCCGTGCCCCGCTCGCGCTGCCCCTGTTGCGGGCACGCCATTATGGCGCTGGAAAACATTCCGGTCGTCAGCTATCTCTTCCTGCGCGGGAAATGCCGGCAATGCCATGCGCCCATCAGTCCGCGCTATCCGCTCGTCGAGATAGCCGCCGCCTTGCTTGCCGCCGCCGCCGCCTGGCATTTCGGTTTCGGCTGGCAGGCGTTTGCCGCCGCCGTCTTTCTCTGGGTGTTGCTGGCCCTGGCCCTGATCGACGCCGACACGCACCTGCTGCCCGACCGGCTGACCCTGCCCCTGCTCTGGCTCGGCCTCCTCGTCAATCTGCGCGGCTCGTTCGTTCCGCTTGATTCCGCTGTCATTGGCGCGGCGGCGGGTTATCTCTTCCTCTGGTCGGTGTATTGGTTGTTCAAACTGGCGACCGGCAAGGAAGGCATGGGCTATGGAGACTTCAAGCTCCTTGCCGCCCTGGGCGCTTGGATGGGCTGGGCCATGCTTCCCGTCATCGTGCTCGTCTCCTCGATTGTCGGGGCGCTCGTCGGCATCAGCCTGATGCTGTTTCGCCGCCACGACAGGCAGGTGCCGATTCCCTTCGGCCCTTATCTCGCCGCCGCCGGCGCCATCGCCCTGTTCTGGGGCGATGATTTCAACCGGCTTTATCTGCTCACCTTGTGAAATTCGCCGCCTGGTTTACCGCTTGATAGAGGCCATGGAGGCCGAACGCAAGGATGGCGAAACCCGCCGTTCCGCGCAGGAACGGCTTCTGCACCCAGGCGCGCAACTGGGTGAAAAGAAAGGTGGCGAGCAGGAGGCTGGGCAAGGTGCCGAGACCGAAGACGAAGAGCATGGCGGCGCCGGTTTGCGGCGAACCGGCGAGCAGCGCCGTGGCGAGCGCGGTGTAGACGAGACCGCAGGGCAGCCAGCCCCAGAGCAGGCCGAGCGCGAAGGCGTGCGCGGGATGACGGGCGGGGAGGAAGCGGCGGCTCAGGGGCTGGATGCGCCGCCAGAGCTTCTCTCCGGCGCGTTCCAGCCAGGCGAGCGATTGGGTGGCGCCCATCAGGTAGAAACCCGTGGCGACGAGCAACAGGTTGGCGAGGAAGAAGAGGGCGAGGCGCAGGGGAAATTGCCCGGCCAGCGCCGCGCCTTGCGCGGAAAGCGCGCCGGAAAGGGCGCCCGCGAAGGTGTAGGAGGTAATGCGCCCGGCATGATACGCCAGGTGAAAGGAAAACCTGGGCGCGCCGGAGATCGACAGCGCCCCGACGATGCCGCCACACATGCCGATGCAATGCGCGGTGCCGAAAAGCCCGAGCACGAACAAGGGCCAGAGCGAGAAAGAGGAAAGTCCGTCGCCTGGCGCTAGCATTTTTTTTCCATGATGTAATCGTCCATGACGAAACCCTGGCCGATTTCCGCGCGCACGGCTTCGCGCACGCTGAAGCCATTCTTCCGGTAGGCGCGGATGGCTTTTTCGTTCCGTTTGTTGACCGAGAGAATCATGCTGGCATAACCGAGGACTTTCGCGCGGGCGGCGGCGTGGGCGATCAACCCGCTGCCGACGCCCTTTCCCTGCTTCTCCGGATGGATGTAGAGGCGGTCGAGCTTGTATTCTCCCCGCCGTATCTCGCAGAAGGCGAAACCGATCGCCCGATCGTCCGCAATGGCCAGATCCAGCCATTTTCCCGCCGCCGCGATATCTTCATGCAGCCGCGCGGGCGCGTAACGCTCCGCCAGCATGAAGTCGATCTGCGCCTGGGGAATGATCCCGGGGTAAACATCCTGCCAGGTTTCCCGCGCCAGTTCGATGACAGCGGGAATATCCCGATCGGTCGCGGGGCGGATGGTGAAAGAAAGTGTAGGCATCGTGGGTATCGTGGACATTGGAGTCAAAATTTCGGATAAAGCTTTTCTTCGCCGGGAGGACGGGTCTTGAAGCGTTTGTGCAGCCAGTAATATTGTTCCGGCATGGTCATGATCCGTTCCTCGATGAAGCGGTTGATGAAAGCGGTATCTTCTTCCATGTTCTCGCCGGGGAAATTTTCCCGCGGCGGCATGATTTCGACCTCATAGCCCCCGGGCGTCAGGCGCGCGATGACCGGGAGCACTTTCGCGCCCGTCGCGCGGGCGAGGCGGGAAACGCCGGGAATGGTCGCGGCCGGAACACCGAAAAAAGGCACGAAAATGGATTCATCGCGGCCGAAATCCATGTCCGGCAGATAATAAAGAGGCAGGCCCTGCCGCATGGCTTTCAGCACCCGCCGCACACCTTCCTGGCGGGAGAGGAGAATGGAAGCGGCGTTGAAACGCATTCTTCCCGCATAGAACATTCGGTTGAAAAGTGGATTCTTCTGGCGGGAATAAATGCTGACGACCGGGGTGAGGCGCGAAATGGCGATGCCGCCCGCGTCCAGCCCGACGAAATGCGGCGCCAGCAGCAGGACTGGGCAGCCGTCCGCGCATTGCAGATGCTCGCTCCCCTTGAGCGCGATGAGCCGGGCCAGACGCTTGCGGGAGGCCCACCAGAGCAGGGAGCGGTCCAGGAGGCTTTGCGCGAAGACGACGAAGTGGCGGCGCAACAGGCGTTCGCGCGCCATTTCGTCCATGCCGGGAAAGCAGAGGGCGAGGTTGATGCGGGCAATGGCGCGGCGCTCGCGGGAAAGGATGCGCAACAGATGCCCCAGGGCGGCACCGAGCATCCGAATGAGCGGCAGGGGCAGCCAGTGGATGAGCCAGAGAAGCGCCAGGGCGGGATAGGAAATGGCGATTTGCCAAAGACGGGTAAGAAGGCGGGCAGGGCTTTTCATGTTGTGGTGATTCGTCCGGCGCGTTCAGGAAAACCGGACGGTTTTTTTGCCATCCTTTTCGCCATCCTCATGTTACTCATGGTGTTGCTCATGGCGCCCCTTGTAGCGATTGTAACCCCAGAGATATTGCGCCGGGCACTGGCGGATCAGGGTTTCGATTTCCCGGTTGATCTGCTGCGCGCGCGTTCGGGTATCGCCCGTCAAGCTGGCGCGCGGCGGGGAAAAATGCAAGCGGTAGCCGCGTCCATCCGGTAGCCGCTCGCCCCAGACCAGAAGCGTCGTCCCCGCCGTTTCGGAAAGGCGCGCCGCCAGCGTCATGGTGTAGGCGGGACGACCGAAAAAATCCAGCCATTCCCCTTCGCCCGCGCGGGGCGCCTGATCGGGCAGCAGGCCCACCGCCTCGCCGCGTTTCAGGGCCTTCAGCAGGACGCGCACACCGGCGAGATCTGCCGTCGCCAGATGCAGGCGATCGCGTTTGCGTCCGGTGAGGATCAGTCTTTGCAATATTTTCTGCCGGGGAGGACGGTAAAGCACGCTGATGTCGCCGAGGGTAGCCAGGTATTGCGCGGTGATTTCAAAGCAGCCCAGATGCGGGGTCAGGTAGAGAATACCCTTGCCGTTTTCCCCGGCCTCGCGAAGCGCGGCGGCGAGATGTTCCCGGCCCAGGATTTCCACGACCTGGGCGACGGTTTCATCGTGCTGCCTCAGCCAGATGCGGAGAAGTTCCAGCGCCTGTTTGCCCGCCTCGCGCGCGGCGGGCAGGACGAGGGTTTCCGGTAGGCCGGCCTGCGCCAGATTGTCGCGCAGATGACGACGATATCGCGGGGAGGCGAAATAGACGAAAAGACCCATCAGCGCGCCCAGGCGATGCAGCCAGGAAAGCGGCGCATGGCCCAGTAAACGGAAGAGAACGAACATGC
>JAITDH010000022.1 GCA_031282665.1 Zoogloeaceae bacterium
GGCGAAAGGCTTGGCGTCGCGGTTCTTGCGCTGGCGCAGGCGGGCGACGGCATCGGCGTTGCGCGCGTCGCAGACGAGATGGAAGCCGCCCAGTCCCTTGACGGCGACGATCCGGCCGGCCTGGATGCGCCGCCACGCGCCATGCGCCGGATCTTTCGCGAGAAGTCGCCCGTCGGCGTCGAGCAGGCGGTGCGGCGGGCCGCAACGGGGGCAGGCCGTGGCTTCGGCATGGAAACGGCGGTCGGCGGGATCGCGGTATTCGGCGGCGCAGTCGGGGCACAGCGGATAGGGGGCGAGGGTGGTGGCGTCGCGCTCGTAGGGCAGGCGCCGGATGACGCCGTAGCGTGGGCCGCAATGGGTGCAGGCGAGAAGGGGATAGCGGTAGCGGCGGCTCTGGGGATCGAAGAGTTCGTCCAGGCATTCCGGGCAAATGCCCAGATCGGGAGGAATGGCGAACGCGGGCGGGATGGCGGGTTGGGTGGATTGTGCGGATTGTGTGGATTGGGTGGGCGCGATGCGGAAGGCGCTTTCCCCCGTCCAGGCGGCGGGGAAGCGGTCGATGCGCTCGATGCGGGCGAGGCGCGGCGCGGCGGCGGGCAGACGGGCAAGGAAGGTCTCGAAGAGGTTTTCCTCGCCTTCCAGATGAATTTCCACGCCCTGCCGGCAGTTCCTGATCCAGCCCCGGAGGTCCAGATCCGCCGCCAGACGCCAGATCGCCGGACGAAACCCAATCCCCTGCACCAGCCCGCGGACGAGCAGGCGGCAGGCGCGGCCGGCTTGCCTGGACATTACCCTTTGAGCTGCGCCAGTTGCGCTTCCAACTCCCGTATGCGCGCCTCCTTGATTTCACCCAGCCGCTCGCGCAGCCAGGCGAGCCAGAGGTCGAAACCCTCGCCCGTGGTCGCGGAAAGCGCGAGGATGCGCAGGCCGGGATTGACCTGGAGGGCATGGCGGCTGGCCTGCTCCACGTCGAAATCCACATGTGGCAGGAGGTCGATCTTGTTGATCAGCGCCAGACGGGCGGCGCGGAACATGTCGGGATATTTCAGCGGCTTGTCCGCGCCCTCGGTGACGGAGAGGATGACGACCTTGGCGGCTTCCCCCAGGTCGAAAGCGGCGGGACAGACGAGATTGCCGACATTCTCGATGAACAGGATGCCGCCGGCGGGCGGCGGAAGTTTTTCCAGCGCGTGTTCCACCATCCGGGCATCCAGGTGGCAGCCCTTGCCGGTATTGATCTGCAAGGCCGGAACCTGGGTCGCGCGGATGCGGTCGGCATCGAAGCGGGTGGCCTGGTCGCCCTCGATGACGGCGAGTGCCGTCGCATCCTTCAGGGAGTCCAGGGTGCGGGGGAGCAGGGCCGTCGTGCCGGAGCCGGGACTGGAAACCAGGTTGAGGGCGAGGGTGGCCGTCCGCATGAAATGCTGGCGATTTCTCGCCGCGCAGGCGTCGTTCATCGCCAGGATGTCGGTTTCGACCGCCACCCGCCGGGAGGCCGGGACGCCGGGCGCGTGGCTGTGCGCGCCATCCGCGTGCTCGTGGGCATGGTCGTGGTCGTGCGCGTGGTCATGTTCATGGGCATGTGTATGCCATGTCCCGTCCGCGTGCCAGTGCCCATGCGCGTGCATCGCTTCGCCGTCGATGGTCGTTTCGCCCTCGCCGCAGCCGCAGGTAGTACACATCTCGCTTGCCTCGCGCCCGGATCAGAAAGGAATGTCGTCGTCGCCGAAATCGTCGAAGGCGGGTTTCTTCGCCCCACCGCCGCCGCCCGCCGGAGAGGGCGCGGCAGCGGGATGGTTGGCGGGCGGGGCGGAAAACTGGCTTTCTCCCGCGCCCTCGCGCTTGCCGAGCATGGTCATCTCCGTCGCCTCGATGTCGGTGGAATAGCGGTCGTTGCCATCCTTGTCCTGCCATTTGCGGGTCCTGATCCTGCCCTCGATATAGACCTGGGAACCTTTCTTCAGATACTGCCCGGCGATTTCCGCGAGTTTCCGGTAGAACACCACGCGATGCCATTCGGTATTCTCCCGGCGCTCCCCGGTCTGCTTGTCCTTCCAGCTTTCCGAAGTGGCGAGGCGGATATTGCAGATCGCGTCGCCGGAGGCCGAGTAACGGGTTTCCGGATCGGCGCCGAGGTTGCCGACGAGGATGACTTTATTGACGGATGCCATGAGGATTCTCCAAAAGAAAGTGGCGGGAAAGCGATAATTGTACCGGGATCGGGAGATCAGGAGACAGGGGACAAAGGGTGCAATTAAAAGTGGAGGATGTCAAGTCAATAACTTTCCCGGCGAAGCACAGACGCCTGCCGTTCCCTCGCCTCCTTGGGGAGAGGGGGCCCGGCAGTCTTCGTAAGGGCGGCAACCTGCCGCCCGCTTTGTCTTTATCCTCTGTCTCCTGTCACCTGTCTCCTGTCTCCTGAAGACGGAGTCTTCAAGCCGCAGGCCAGGGCGAGCCAGGAGACGACCATCAGGGCGCAGAAAAGAAAGACGGCGCCCGGCCCGGAATGTTGCGCCAGCGCGCCGCCCGCCAGGCCGCCGACGAAAAGGCCGACCGCTTGCAGGGTATTGTAGAGACCGAGCGCCTTTCCCTTGGATTGCGCCGGCGCAAGGCGGGAAATGAGCGAAGGCTGGGTTGCCTCCAGGATATTGAAGGCGATGAAAAAAAGCGTCAGCCAGAAGAACAGCGACCAGACGCTGCCGCCCGCGAAATAAAGCCCGGCGAGGACCATCAGGAGGAGGAAAATGGCGCCCAGGAATACCGGCTTCATCTTCCCCCTTTTCTCGGCGGCGATGACGGCGGGCACCATGCCCGCGAGGGCGAGCAGGACGGCGGGGAGATAGACCAGCCAGTGCCGGGAAACCGGCAGATGCCCCGTCTGGGTCAGGGCGTGGGGGATCAGGACCCAGAGCGCCATCTGCGTGAGATGGAGGACGAAGACGCCGAAATTGAGGCGCAGCAATTGCGGCTCCCTGAGCACCGCCGCGAGCGGCGCGGGTGGCGGCAGGCTGGCGGGCGCCACGGGCGTCGGCACGTTTTTCCAGAGCACGAAGATGGCGGCCAGGGCGAGGACGCCGGTGAGGGCGAAGATGCCCGGCATCCCGATCCAGGCGAACAGGGGCGAGGCGATCGCCATCGAGAGGGCGAAGATGAGGCCGATGGACGAGCCGATCATGGCCATGACCTTGGTGCGATGCTCCTCGCGGGTCAGGTCGGCGGCGAGCGCGGTGATCGCGGCGGAAATCGCGCCCGCGCCCTGGATGACGCGGCCGGCGATGACCCAGTGGATATCCGGCGCCCAGGCGGCGATGCCGCTGCCCAGCGCGAACAGAAGCAGGCCGGCGACGATCACCGGCTTGCGTCCCCATCGGTCGGAGGCCATGCCCCAGGCGATCTGCAAACAGGCCTGCGTGCCGCCATAGGCCCCCAGGGCCAGCCCGACCAGGGTCTTGTCATCGCCGCCGGGCAGGCTCGGGGCGTACAGGGCGAATACCGGCAGGATCAGGAAAAGCCCCAGCATCCGCAGACTGAAAATGGCCGCCAGACTGATCCCGACACGCCGCTCCTCGCCGCTCATGCGGCTGGCGACGGAAGAAGACGAAGCGGGGGAGGGGAGGGGAGAACGGGAAGACAAGGAGGGAAGCCCGGAAAAAAGGCGCTATCTTACTGCCAGCCGCGCCTTGTAGCGAGTTTCGTATCTTTTCCGGGGGCAATTAAAAGTGGGGGAAACCCCGTGGCACGCAGCGACGTGGTTTCGTAGGTTGGATGGAGCCGAAGGCGTAATCCGACATTCGTACCCCACGATGCGCAGCATCGCAAATCAAGGAAATCAAAGAACAGCGGCGCTTCGCGCCGGTGATGAACGATTGTCGGATTACGCCTTCGGCTTATCCAACCTACAAAACCGACGAAACCGAGAGTGCCGCCGCGCCAGACTTCCGATTTCCCGATCTCCCGATCCCCGATTCAAGGAACGCAATTCCAGGCGCGCTCGAGCCAGTCTTCACGATTTTTCTCCACTGCCTTGCCGCACCGGAGCAGGGAGTCCAGGGATGGTTTGTGTCC
>JAITDH010000120.1 GCA_031282665.1 Zoogloeaceae bacterium
ACGCCCGTAGGATACCAGAAAATGACAAAGTGTAACTTTTTTCATGAGGATGTAACATTTTTTGTTGGTTGGTTTTTGTAGGTTGGATAAGCCGAAGGCGCAATCCGACATTCCAACCATACCGATGCGAAGCATCGCAAACATCGCAACATCAAAAAACAGCGGCGCAAGCGCCGGTAATGAACGATTGTCGGATTGCGCCTTCGGCTTATCCAACCTACGAAACCCGTGTCGGTATGTCTTTTGTGCTAACGTGACGTACATTCAGTTCTCGTATGAGGTTTCTCATGAGCGTGGTCATTCCGCGTTTGGCTCGTTCAGTGCGTTTTGGGCTGCGTGTCACGCCGTATCAGGAAGCCGTGCTGCGGCCAGCTCGGGTCGATGACGGTCTCAAGGAATTGTTTTCCCGGCCTGTTCCCTGGAGCCGTTGATGTCCTGGTTCCCTCCCTGGTTCCCTGTCTGGCGGCGCAATTTCCTGGTCTGGAAGAAAATGGCCTTGCCGTCCATGCTCGGCAATCTCGCCGATCCGATGATCTACATGCTCGGCCTGGGTTACGGGCTGGGCGCTCTGCTTCCTTCGCTCGATGGACAGCCTTACGTGGCTTTCCTGGCTTCCGGCATCGTCTGCGCTTCCACGATGAATGCCGCGACCTTCGAATCGCTGTATTCGGCGTTCGCCCGGATGCAGGAACAGCGCACCTGGGAAGCGATCATGAATACGCCCCTGGGACTCTCGGACGTGCTCAAGGGCGAGCTTTTCTGGGCGGCGAGCAAATCCCTCCTGTCCGGCGCGGCCATCCTGCTGGTGATCGGCGTCATGGGGTTCGCGCACGGCCCGCTGTCCCTCCTCGCGCTGCCCGCCATTCTTCTCACCGGACTCGCCTTCGCCGCGCTGGGGCTGATTTTTACCTCGCTCGCCCCGTCCTATGATTTCTTCATGTATTACTTCACCCTTTTCATCACGCCGATGACCCTGATTTCCGGCGTCTTTTTCCCCGCCGACCAACTGCCCGGCTGGCTTGCCCTGGCGGGCGGCGCGCTGCCGCTCGCGCAGGGCGTCGCCCTGATTCGTCCCCTCCTCGCCGGGCAATGGCCGCCGCATGCGCTGCTGCATGTCGCCGCCCTGCTGGGCATCGCCTTTCTTGCCTATCGCGTCGCGCTCATGTTGTTTACGCGGCGTCTGCTGCGCTGAGGGGAATGCTCGTCGTCAGGAGGAACGCAGCTTCCCGGCGATTTCGCTCACCCGCTTCCCGTAGAGTTTCGCCGTTTCCAGGTCGCCCGGCGCCATTTCGTCGACACCGGCATCGCCCGGCGTGCGCCCGAAGAGGCCGCCGAAAGCGCCCAGGTAGTTGATGTCGTCGCGCGTGTTCGCCTTCATGCTGGCGGGCGGAATGCCCAGGCTGACCCACAGGCCGCCATGCTGGAGGGCGAGGGTTTGCAGGTAGATGAGGGTGACCTGCTTGTCGCCATTGACGCTGCCGCTGTTGGTGAAGCCGCCGAATACCTTGTCCTTCCAGCCTTGCCGAAACCAGATCTTGGAAGAGGTGTCCGCGAATTTCTTGAACTGCCAACTGATGTTGCCCATGTAGGTGGGCGAGCCGAAGATGATGGCGTCG
The DNA here is from genome assembly GCA_031282665.1 of Zoogloeaceae bacterium. The sequence goes on from JAITDH010000120.1 coordinate 1,617, forward strand.
GCGGCGTTCAGCTTTTCCCAACTGGCTTCGTCCAGATTGCCTTCCGCGTCGATTTCGATCAGTTCCGCGCCGGCGCCCTCGGCGACCGCCCCGGCCAGCCGCCGGGTGTGTCCATAGCCGGAATGGTAGATGACGATGGTTTTGCTCATGGTGTTTCTCCTGTCGTGGTTGAAAAAACGAGGAGGGTAAGTTTATGCCAAATGCGGTTGAAAAAACAAGGTGGCCTTTGTCGTCGGGTGCAATTGAAAGTGGAGGAAAAGTCTTGCCGCAATGATGAGGCGAGGGGTGTGGCGTCGGTTTTGTAGGTTGGATGAGCGCAGCGTAATCCGACATTCGTCCCCACGATGCGCAGCATCGCAAATCAAGGAACAGCGGCGCAAGCGCCGGTGATGAACGATTGTCGGATTACGCCTGCGGCTTATCCAACCTACGAAACCTACCCCACCTCTGTCATGCCAGATTCCGCCAGACATCCAGGCTGGGCTGGGCCTGGTTCATGCTGTAGAAATGCAGCCCCGGCGCGCCCGCGGCGAGGAGCTTGTCGCAAAGCCGCGTGACGACCTCCAGGCCGAAGGCGCGGATGGATGCCGTGTCGTCGCCGTAGCTTTCGAATTTCTTCCGCATCCAGCGGGGGATTTCCGCGCCGCAGGCATCGGAAAAACGGGCCAGCCTGGAAAAGCTGGTGATGGGCATGATGCCGGGAATGATGGGGATATCGACGCCCAGCGCGCGGACGGCCTCCACGAAATGGAAATAGGCGTCGGCGTTGTAGAAATACTGCGTGATGGCGGCGTTCGCCCCGGCCCCGATCTTCCGGGCGAAGTTTCGCAGGTCGGCTTCCGGGCTGGGCGCCTGCGGATGCCATTCCGGATACGCGCCGACGTAGAGCCGGAACCAGTCGCCGGTTTCCGCGCGGATGAACTCGATCAGTTCGTTGGCATAGCGCAATTCCCCGGACATGTGCATGCCGGAGGGCTGGTCGCCGCGCAGGGCGACGATGCGCCGGATGCCTTCCGCCTGGAATTCGCGCAGGATTTCCCGGATGCTCTCCTTGCTGGCGCCGATGCAGGAAAGATGCGGCGCGGCCTGATGCCCTTCCAGGGCGATTTCCCGCACGGCGGCGAAGGTGCGTTCGCGGGTGGAGCCGCCCGCGCCGTAGGTGACGGAAAAGAAGGCGGGTTCCAGGGCGGCGAGCCGTTCCCGTTCGGCCTTGAGTTTTGCCGCACCTTCCGGGGTCTGGGGAGGGAAGAATTCGATGGAAATTTCAGGCTGCATGTCGGGTCCAGAGAAAAAATTCGCGATTGCCGTCGCCGCCCGCGATGGCGCTCGGAAACCAGCCATGCACGGTCAGACTCAGGTCGGCGCAACAATGCCGCAGTTTTTCTTCCGTGGCAAGATGGCGGCGCGGATCGCGCACGATTCCCTTTTTCCCGACCTGTCCCGGCCCCGCCTCGAACTGCGGCTTGACCAGCAGCAGCATGTGTCCCTGCGCGGCGAGCAGCGCCGGGAGGCGCGGCAGGATCAGGGTCAGGGAGATGAAACTGACATCCGCGACGATCAGGTCGAAGCCGGCGGCGGGCATCTCCCCGCCCAGGTCGGCGGCGGAAAGGGCGCGGCAGTTGATGCCCTCGAAGCAGGCGACGCGCTCGTCATCTTCGAGGCGAGGGTGCAGTTGCCCATGTCCCACGTCTACGCCGACCACCCTGGCCGCGCCGGCCGTGAGCAGGCAGTCCGTGAAGCCGCCCGTGGATTGCCCGACATCGAGGCAGATCCAGCCCGCCGGGGAGAGGCCGCTGGCCGCGAGCGCCCCCGCCAGCTTCAAAGCGCCGCGCGAAACGTAATGGGGCGTGTCCGTTTCCGTCAAGGCGAGGCGCGTGTCCATCGGCAATTCCTGCGCCGGCTTCGCCACGACGCCGCCAGGCCAGCGCGCGCGCCCCGCCTTGATGAAAGCCTGCGCCTCGGTGCGCGACTGCGCCAGACCCTGGCGCACGAGGAGGAGATCGGCCCGCGCCATGCCATGCGCATCAGCGGCGCTGGCGGTATTGGTGGTGTCGGCGGTATCGGCAGGGCGTGCCGCGGAGGAGGGCGGCGCTCGCCGCCTCGTTGTCCGGGCATGGAAGGAATTCATCGCCATTTTCTAGCGGGCGCGGCGGAAGGTCAGGTTGATCCGGCAATCCGTCGGCGCGTCGGCGGGCAGGCGAGAGGAGGCCGGCTTGATGGGCGCGATGCCGTGGAAATAAAGGCGGGCAGGGCCACCCCAGACGAGGACGTCGCCATGTTCGAGGAGAAATTTCAGCGTTTTCCCGCCGCGCGTGTCGCCGCCGAGGAGAAAGGTCGCGCTCAACCCGAAGGAAAAAGAAACGATGGGAGCGGTGAAATCGGCTTCGTCCCGATCCTGGTGCAGGCCCATCTTTGCCCCGATGGCATAGCGGTTGATCAGGCAGGCATCCGGATCGAAGGCGGGAAACCCGGCCTCGGCGGCGGCTTCGACAGCCTCCCGCCGGAGGGCTTCCGGCATCGCGGGCCAGGGCTGGCCGCTTTGCGGGTCGATGGGAAGATAGCGGTAGCCCTTGCGGTCGGTGACCCAGCCCAGCGGGCCGCAATTCGTCATCGCCGCCGACATGGCCTGTCCGCCCCGCGTCTGCATGTGGCGAAAGGGCGCCGCCATCCATACCGGCTCCAGGGCGGCGAGCATGTCCGCCGCCTTATCGCGCAGCCGCTCCTTGAACAGCGCCACGCCGGGCAGGGGAGCGAGACGCCCGGAGGCGTCCGGCGGGGGAGAAAACAGATCGCGCGTCATGCAAAAAAGAAAATCCGCCTCTCCCCGGCCTCACTCGTCTTTTTTCGCTTCTTCCGGATGCGGGTAGGAGAACATGCTGCGGGTCTGGTTCTGGATCTGATCCTGCATCTGCTGGAACATCTTCTGGCTCTGGTCCATGTAGGCCGTCATCATGCTTTGCATGGCCGGCCGCTGGAAATGCAGGAATTGCGCGAGGAAATCGGGCGGCGTATTGTCGCCGAAGACCGCGCGGGATTGCTCCTGGATCTTGTGCTGGAATTCGAGGAAACTGTAGATATTGTTTTCCAGGTATTTCCCCAGCATCCCCCGCATGGTGTTGCCGTAAAGGCGGATCATCAGGCTCAGGAGTTCGCAGGAAAAAATGGGAATGCCGCCGCTTTCTTCCTCCAGGAGTATCTGCAACAGGATGCTGCGGGTCAGGTCTTCCCCGGTCTTGGCGTCGATGACCTGGAAGTGCTCGAACTGGAGCACCATTTCCTTGACATCGCCCAGGGTGATGTAGCTGCTGGTCAGGGTATCGTAGAGACGACGGTTGGGGTATTTCTTGATCTGCCGGATCTGTTCGGTCATGGTGCGTCCTTGCTCGATAGTTTGTGTGCAGTGCAACATTATAAAGGGTTTCTGATGGGATCAGGGAATCGGGGATCAGGAATCAGGAATCAGGAATCAGATGAACCCCGCGACAAAGCACTCCTCGTGGGCCGTAGGTTGGGTTTGGTAGGTTGGATGAGCCGAAGGCGTAATCCGACATTCGTTCATCACCGGCGCGAAGCGCCGCTGTTTCTTGATTTGCGATGCTACGCATCCAACAAAACCAACCTACGAAACCCCGCGTCCCTTACTCTTCCACATCGGCGGGCGGCGCGACGCGCACGACTTCTTCCAGCGAGGTCAACCCGCTGGCGACCTTGCGCGCGCCGGAAATGCGCAGCGCCCGCATGCCTTCCCGGAAAGCCTCCGTGCGCAGGCCCTCGATATCGGTTTCCTTGCTGATCCATTTGCGCAGGGCGGGACTCATCAGCAGCACTTCGTAGATGCCCACCCGCCCGGAAAATCCCGTCATCCGGCATTCCAGGCAGCCGTTGGGGAGGTACAACTGCTCCGGTTCCCGCGCCTTCCAGGGGATCACCAGGTTTTGCCAGATTTCCCGCTGCGCCTCGTCCATCGGCACCGGCTTCTTGCAATGCGGACACAGGGTGCGCACCAGCCGCTGCGCGAGCACGCCGAGGAGCGTCGCGTTGATCATGTAGCCGGGCACGCCAAGATCCTGCAGGCGGGTTATCGCGGAAGGCGCGTCGTTGGTGTGCAGGGTGGAAAGCACCAGGTGCCCGGTCAGGGCGGCCTGGATCGCCATGTCCGCCGTTTCCAGGTCGCGGATTTCGCCCACCATGATGATGTCCGGGTCCTGCCGCATCATGGCCCGGATGCCCTCGGCGAAACCGACGTCGATATTGGTCTGTATCTGCACCTGGTTGAAGGCCGGCTCGACCATTTCGATGGGGTCTTCCAGGGTGCAGACATTGACTTCCGGCGTCGCCAGTTGCTTCAGGGTCGAATACAGGGTGGTCGTCTTCCCGGAACCGGTCGGGCCGGTGACCAGGATGATGCCGTTCGGTTTTTCGGTCATCGACCGCCAGCGCGTGAGATCCTCGCGGGAAAAGCCCAGTTGGGAAAAATCGCGCACCAGCACTTCCGGGTCGAAAATCCGCATGACCAGCTTTTCGCCGAAAGCCGTCGGCAGGGTGGAAAGGCGCAGTTCCACCTCGTCGCCGTCGGGCATCCTGGTCTTGATCCGGCCATCCTGGGGACGCCGCTTCTCGATCACGTCCATCCGTCCCAGGAGCTTGATCCGGCTGGTCATCGCGACCATGACCGGGGTGGGAATCTGGTAAACCTGATGCAGCACGCCGTCGATGCGAAAGCGCACGATGCCCATTTCGCGCCGCGGCTCGATATGGATGTCGGAAGCCCGCTGTTCGAACGCGTACTGCCACAGCCAATCGACGATGCGCACGACGTGCCGGTCGTTGGCGTCCAGTTGCTGGTTGGCTTTCCCCAACTCGACCAGTTGTTCGAAGCTCGCCGGGGCGTTGGCGAGGGAACCGCTCTGCGCCGCCCGCTTCACCGATTTGGCGAGATTGAAGAACTCCACCAGATAACGGCTGACGTCGAGCGGGCTGGAGAGCACCCGGCGGACTTTCCGGCGCAGGACATGCGCGAGTTCCGCCTCCCATTCGCGCAGGAAAGGCTCGGAAGTGGCGATCACCACCTCTTCCGCCTCCATGCCGATGGGCAGGATGCAATAGCGCGCCGCGTAGGTGCTGGAAACCACGTCGGCTACCTTGGTGAAGTCGATCTTCAGCGGATCGATATGCTGGTAGGTCATGCCGATCCGCTTCGCCAGCCATTCGGTCAGCAATTCGATATGCAGGATCTTGTACGGCGGCGTCGTTTGCGGCCATTTCTGCTCGGCGATCAGGGCGAGCGGATGCATTCCCTTGGACAACCGCCGTCCCAGACGCAGGTCGTCGGCGTTTTCCTGCGTCACCATCCCGTCCGTCACCAGCCATCCCAGCACTTCTTCCAGTTGCAGCTTGTGCTCCTGGACGATCTTTGTTTCATGATGCTTGTGCGAGGAATGGGGGCTTGGGGTGTTCATGATGTGAAGGGAAAGAAAAAAGAGAGATCATAACCGGGGAGGCGGGGCAAAAACGGTTTTGCCGGCAGGACAGCGAGGACATGGAGGCA
>JAITDH010000121.1 GCA_031282665.1 Zoogloeaceae bacterium
AATGTGCCCCTGTGGTATTTTTGCCCCGCGATCCAGATGCCCACAAGGTTTTGTCCGTCGCTGGCGAGCGTGAGATTGCCTATTGGCGATGAATAAAGCGTGGAATAATACATTTTGCGCCTCCTCTACCCATAATTCACATTCAACGCCAAATATCTTGGAGTCGTTCATTTCAAATATACGAATTCGTTTTTCCTCAAAAGCCATGGCTTTGGGAGGCAAAGCAAATTGTTCCATACTTTCTCCTGATCGCGATATTTCCTCGACAATCTCGTTATAAATAGCCCTGTCCACCAACCATCGCCGGAACGGTATTCGCGTCCGGGGAAATGCAGCGTTCCCGCAGGCATCCCGTCGCCGCCGTCGCCCACGTAGGGCGGCGGCAAGAGTACGACCGGCCCGGACGATTTGTTCGTGTAAAAATCCTCCTGCGCTTCCTGCGCCCATGCGCCGGAAAACGCCAGACACGCCAGCAGGACCAGACTGCCCGCCGCGACTTTATTGAGGTTTTTCATGATGATGCAACTCTCCTTCGAACGATTGGGCGACTTTCACAGAGTCTGTCCACGACGGGGATCAGGAATCAGAAGCAAACCATGCCACTGACCACAAAGCGCGTAGCGCGCTCTGTCTCCTGTCATCTGTCTCCCGTCTCCTGCCGCCGCCTGACCACGGCCAGCAAAAGGCCGCCCAGGAGCACGGAGGCGGCGATGGTCGCCAGCACGGTTGCCTGCCAGAAACCGGCCGTGCCCTGCGGTTCCGGTGCGTGGAAGGCGAGCCAGTAACCGACGCCCAGCCCCAAACCCCAGAAACAGCCGAGATGGATGCAGAGGGGAAGGAAACTGATTTTATAGGCGCGCAATGAAAAGGCGGCAATCGTCTGGATGGAATCGAAGAACTGATAGGCCGCGATATAGATCGCCATCGCCGCCGCGATCTCGATGACCCTGGCGTCCTCCGTCGCCAGGCGCACGAGAGGAAGGCGCAGAGTATATAGCAAGAAGGCGACGACGAGGGCAAGGACGATGCCGGTCATCTGTCCGGCGCGGATCGTCGCCCAGGCCAGCCGTTCCTGGCGCGCTCCGGCGGCCTGCGCGACGAGGGCGGCGGTCGCGGTCGCCACGGCGAGGGGCACCATGTACGTCGTGGCGGAAAGATTGGCCGCGATGCGATACCCGCCGACATCCGCGACGCCCAGGCGGGCGATGAAGAACGCCATCAGAGTGAAGGCGCTCACCTCGATCAGGTAGGAAAATCCCATCGGCAGGCCCAGGCGCAACAGGGCGCGCAGATTGGCGAGACAGGGACGGAGGGAGGCGCAAACGAATATCCGGTAGGGCGCGAAGCGCGGATGCGCGGCCAGCAGCCAGCAGGAAAGGAAGAATCCCAGCCAGTTGACGAAAATTTGCGAAATCGCCGCGCCGTTCGCCCCCAGGGCGGGAATGCCCAGGATGGGCAGACCGCCGACCAGGCACCAGGCGATGAGCGCGTGCAGGGAAGTTTCCGCCAGCGCGATGAACATCAGGGGCGCGGGATAACCGAGCGCGTTGGCCGTGGCGTGGAAAACGCGGTAGCCGAGCGCGGCGGGGAGGGAATAGGAAAGGAGGCGCAGGTAGGAAGCGGCGATTTCCTCCAGCTCCGGTTCCAGGCGCGCGGGCGCGAGCATCTGGTGCGGAAAGGCCAGCAAGGCCATGCCGAGGAGGGAAAGCAAGGCGGCCAGCCAGAATCCGTCGCGCACCTCCGCGCCGATCTCTTCCTTTTTCCCCGCGCCATGGCTCTGTCCGATGATGGGCCCCAGGGCGAACACGACCCCCGCCATGCCCAGCATCAAGGTCACGAAGAAGCTCCCTCCCAGGGCCACCGCCGCCAGATGCGCGGTCGAATGACGCCCGACGATGAAGGTATCGCACAACATCATCCCGATCGAAGCCAGTTGCGCCACCAGCACCGGCCACGCCAGGGTCAGGATGCGCCGGGAAAGGGAAAGAAGGGAGACGGACTGGGGAGAGGATGGAAGCGGCAACGGCGGACGGGTAATGATGGCGGGCGAGGAAGTATGGCAGGAATGAACGGCGGTTGGAAGAGAGAGATTCTATCTCCGATCCTCACCCAAGACTTTCTACGGCGAAGCCCACCACATTGCGTTTCTTCTTGCTGAATTCCACGCCAATCAGGTGAACGGGCTGATTTTGCGCAGGGTACTTGTCGGCGTATCTTTTTTCCTTGATTTGCTGTAACGCCTTGCCTTCGGCTTCCCCTTCCACCACCTTGAATTCAAAGAGATAAACCTGTCCATTGAATTTGACGGCCATGTCCAGCCGCCCATGATTGCTTGTGTCTTCCGGGATGATGTCCAGCCCCAGGGCGGCGAAGGAAGCGTAGAACACGCTGGCGTAATACCCCTCGAATTCATCGATTCGGTTATTGCGGAACCAATCATGCGGAATGCTGGCGTAGAGAGAAAAGAAGATTTCCCGGATGCGCTCGAAATCATTGACTTCCAGCGCCTCATACAACGCAAAGCCGCTCTGCGCCGCCTTTTGCGGATTCTTGACCCAGCGTCCCAGGACATTGCTCGTCAGCGCGCCCCGGACTTCGCGATTGGGGTAGGTGAGCGTAAACATGAGATTGCCGCCCAGATTCTTTTCGTGGGCAATGGTCAGGTAGCCGGACTGGAAGAGCAGGGCTTCGGTGGAAATGTCGCCGACCTCGAAGGT
>JAITDH010000132.1 GCA_031282665.1 Zoogloeaceae bacterium
CAGCAGACCCAAAAATCCATTCCTCCTCGCCTCGCTTGCTCAGCCAATCATGGCGAATACTGGGTAACTGAGGAATTTAGGTTGAACCTATAAATTCGATTCATAAAAATGCCTGGAAACAAGGCAACGCGATTTTGTAGGGGCACATACAAATTCCGGCAGATGGTAGCGAGAGAGTTCCCCCTTGCTCTGGATGTCATGTAGAACACGCAGGATCATTTGTTCCAACACGCGCTCGAAGGCCTCGTTGGGCGGCATCGTTTCAATGCCCTCCGGAATTGCTGTATTCCCGATCGCGGAGTGCAGCGCATGCTTTACTGCAACGCGTTCGACAGTTTTTCCGTTGGCAGTGATGGAAACGGACATTTCATAGGCGTCCGTCACAAGGGTGCCGACCAGTCCAAACGTCAATCCGGTGCCAAAACCTTTGGCAACCGCGGTATCCGTATCCACGATGTTGTTAACTACAACCTTGATTCGACCTTCTCCCTCGTCCGATACGGGCACGATAACTTCCGAAGCACGTAATATCCGTTCCGTGTTATCTCGCAATGTTGCATCAGCCCTGGGGAAATGTTCTCCGTTTCGCTGGAATTCGACAGTCAGGTTCAAGCGAAGTGGTGATTGGCGCTTGGTAATTTGGTCGTATGAAACTTTCGGGTAAGTCGGATCGACGAATGACTTCGGTGACATGCAGCCGCCAATACCGAAACCGATGACCGCAAGCAGGACAAATGATTTGAGTAAATTGAACATGAGGCTCTCCTGTCCGAACGATTCGAGCGAGCTAATGCGAAAACGATTGTTGCGTGGCCTGATGCCTGAGTCAAGCCCGAACCGCAAAGCGGTTTCGGCCTGAACGAATCGTCAGCCCCACTCCCCAAGGACGCGGTGAAACAGCTCGTTGAGCCGCTCTATCACATGAGGCGCGCGCGACTTCCGCGGGGCATCGGGAGCGTCGCCCGCAAGCTCCGTTTCGATGAACGCATTGAGCCGCGGGACGGCGGGGGCGAGGCCCAATTCCGGCGAATTCCTCTTTTGCTCCAGCAACAGGCGGATTTCGGCCAACACGGCCGGCTCTTGTTGCAAGGGCGCAAGAAGCCGCTCGAACTCGATGGGCGCGGCCTCGCCGGTCTTGGCGATCCATCGGGCGGCCAACAGGGGGCGGAGCACATAGAAATACTTCTTCAGGCGAACTATCGGCTCCCGGAGATATCCCCGGTAATTGGTCCTGGCCATGCTCCTGTAATGGTGGATGCCCTTCGCGGGAGCGTAGATCGACGGCAGCAAGACAAGCGCGGCCGCGCGGAACAGGCTCTCGTCGAGGTAGGTGATGGGAGACTGGATCCACTCCACGAACGCCGGATTGGATTTCCAGAACAGCCTGAGCGCCTTCCTGACATCCCAGCCGTTGAGGTCTATGTCGTCGACGATGGGATATTCGATGACGTCGCGGCGCTCTTCCAGGTCGACCGCCTGATACCACTTCGGCTCCCGCGCATAGATGAAGCGGACGTCGTAGTCGCTGTTGGGGGAGGCAAAGCCCCAGGCCCGGCTGCCGGACTCGACGGCGAACAATATCCTCACCCCGTGTTCCGCCTCGGCGTCACGGAGCCGCTTGAGAATTTCGATTCTTGTATCTTCCGGGATCATGGGGTTCGCCTGAATTGCCAAGTGGCACTACCATGCATCACCACGAACCGCCTCGATCCGCGCCCAAATCTCTGGGGTGCTGCTTTCCCAAACACCACCAAGAAGGTGTTGGAAGGCCGGATCACGACGAGCTTGAAGCTCGATACGGTCGATGAACTGCGGGCCAGCGCAATCGATCAGATCCTCGAGTGGCCCAGCCGCAAGTATGCCAATAACCGACTCGGGCGGGTTGCGAGACAGAATCTCCAGGATCGCGGCCCAGCAATCCTCGGCGATATCCGGATCTTCAGGAATCATGAAGCGTTCCGCCGCCCAGAAGAGCGGATGGTCTAGATAGAGCGGATGGTCTAGATTTTTGTCACTGTCTTGCTGGAAAGCGATATAAGCCGTTGCCCAGTCTTTAATGGCTTGCGGTTCCATAGTTATGCCGCCTTAACGATTGTCAGCATTGAATACCGATCTCTTTTGCGCGACGATAAGTCATGCAGGCGGCGATAAAGCTCACCGCGCTGAACGCAAAAAATTTCATGTTCCGCGGCCAATTCCGCGGCACATGAATCCGAGCAGGCTATCGCAAACCCCAGGTCTTTCGCGCACGCGCGACAAACGGCCTTGCCGCAGGATTTGCATATGCCGACAGCTTGAGAGGAAGGATGGGAAAAGCATTCCATATGGATTCTCCTGGATGGTCAGGCCCCATTCGAGCGCCCAATGGCCCACAAACCGGCCAGTGAAGATATTACGCCCAGCCAGAAGCTCCAGGCGCGATAGAAGGGAATATGCGGATGCGACGCCGCGTAAGACATCACATAATCGCAGGCCCGCATCGCATAGTCATAGCTGCCGCCCGAATCCAGGCAGTCGTCGGACGCAAGGAACATGGAAAGGTGCCGCCAGGACAGCAGCACTGCCGCCGCCAGCAATGCGACCCCAATCCAGCGCAGCCAACGCACCCTTTGTTTCATGATGCCCGAGGCTTCCTTTTTTTCATTTGCAGCACGGTATTTTTCGCGCGCGGCAGCAATTCCGGATAATCCCGGGAAAAGTGCAGGCCCCGGCTTTCCTTGCGTTTCAGGGCGGAGCGGATAATCAGCTCGGCGGTGACGACGAGGTTGCGCAGTTCGATCAGGTCGTGGCTGATGCGGAAATTGGCGTAGAACTCGTCGATTTCCCGCTTCAGGAGCCGCACCCGGTGCAGGGCGCGTTTCAGCCGCTTTGTCGTGCGGACGATGCCGACGTAATCCCACATGAAATGGCGCAGTTCGTCCCAGTTGTGCGCGATGACCACCTCCTCGTCGGCGTCGGTGACGCGGCTTTCGTCCCATTCGGGCAGATCGGGGAAAGGCAGGACGGGGGCGGCGAGGATGTCTTCCGTCGCGGACTTGGAGAAGACCAGGCATTCGAGCAGCGAATTGGAAGCCAGGCGGTTGGCGCCGTGCAGCCCGGAACAGGAGGATTCGCCGACCGCGTAGAGGCCGGGCAGGCCGGTGCGCCCCTTGAGGTCGGTGACGATGCCGCCGCAGGTGTAATGGGCGGCGGGGACGACGGGAATCGGTTCCCTGGTGATGTCGATGCCGAGGGCGAGGCAGCGGGCGTGGATATTGGGAAAATGCTCCAGGACGAACGCCCTGCCCTTGTGGGAAATGTCGAGAAAGACGCAATCGAGGCCGTGTTTCTTCATCTCGAAGTCGATGGCGCGGGCCACCACGTCACGCGGCGCGAGTTCCGCCCGTTCGTCGTGCATGGGCATGAAGCGGGTGCCGTCCGGCAGTTGCAGGATGCCTCCCTCGCCGCGCACCGCCTCGGAGATGAGGAAGGATTTTTCCAGCGGGTGATAAAGACAGGTCGGATGGAACTGGATGAATTCCATGTTGGCGATCTTGCAGCCCGCCCGCCAGGCCATGGCGATGCCGTCGCCCGTGGAGGTATCCGGATTGGTGGTATAGCGATACACCTTGCCCGCGCCGCCGGAAGCGATCAGGGTATGCCGCGCGCTGATGGTCTTGATGGCGCCGCTCCGGCTGTCGAGCACATAGGCGCCGTAGCAGCGGTTTTCGGCCAGGCCCAGCTTGCTGCCCGTGATGAAGTCGATGGCGATATGGTCTTCCAGTATTTCGATGCCGGGATGCTGGCGCACCTTTTTCGTCAGGGTTTCCTGCACCGCGAATCCGGTGGCGTCGGCGACATGGATGATCCGCCGGGCGCTGTGCCCGCCCTCGCGGGTCAGGTGGTAGCCGAACTGGTCCTTGGTGAAGGGAACGCCCTCCTCGATCAGCCATTCGATCGCCTCGCGCCCGTTTTCCACGACGAAACGGGTTGCCCGGGCATCGTTGAGATAGGCGCCGGCGATGAAGGTATCCTCGATATGCGCCTTGATGGAATCCTGGTCGTCCAGCACCGCGGCAATGCCACCCTGGGCGCGGCTGGAAGCGGATTCTTCCAGCGCCCGCTTGCAGATCAACAGAATCCGCCCATGCCCGGCCAGGCGCAAGGCGGCGGATTGCCCGGCAAGACCGCTGCCGATAATCAGGACATCGTAATCTGG
>JAITDH010000162.1 GCA_031282665.1 Zoogloeaceae bacterium
TTTCGTCGTCGTCTCCGGCTTCATCGACGAATTCCAGTTTGTAGGCCATGCCGGAGCAGCCGCTGGCGCGCACGCCCAGGCGCAGTCCCAATCCCTTGCCGCGTTTTTCGATATGACGGGCAACGTGCCGGGCTGCCTGTTCGGTCAGTGTGACGCTCATGTTTTCCTCACGTGGAATGCTTTTTCCGGTAGTCGGCCACCGCCGCCTTGATGGCGTCCTCGGCCAGCACCGAACAGTGGATCTTCACCGGCGGCAAGGCCAGCTCCTCGGCGATCTGGGCATTCTTGATGGCCAGCGCCTCTTCCACCGTCTTGCCCTTCACCCATTCGGTGACCAGACTGGAAGAAGCGATGGCCGAGCCGCAGCCGTAAGTCTTGAAGCGGGCGTCCTCGATGACGCCGTTGTCATTTACCTTGATTTGCAGTTTCATGACGTCGCCGCAGGCGGGCGCGCCCACCATGCCGGTGCCGACGCCCGTTTCCCCGGCATCGAATCCGCCGACGTTGCGCGGGTTTTCGTAGTGGTCGATGACCTTGACGCTGTAACTCATTTCTTCCTCCTCCAATCAATGCGCGGCCCATTGGACCGTATTCAAATCAACGCCAGCCTGCGCCATTTCCCACAGGGGCGACATGTCGCGCAGTTTGCCGACCTTTTGCCGCAGCAATTCGACGGCATAATCGATTTCCTCTTCTGTCGTAAAACGTCCCAGGGTGAAGCGGATGGAACTGTGCGCCAGCTCGTCCGGCTGCCCCAGGGCGCGCAGCACGTAGGAAGGTTCCAGGCTGGCGGACGTGCAGGCGGAACCGGAAGATACCGCCAAATCCTTCAACGCCATCATCAGCGATTCGCCTTCCACATAGGCAAAGCTGACATTGAGATTGTGCGCCACGCGCGCCGTCATGTCGCCATTCACATGCACCGCCTCGATGCGGGAAATGCCCGCGAGCAGCCGGTCGCGCAATGGGCGGATGCGCGCGTTTTCCGCCGCCATTTCCAGGCGCGCCAGGCGAAACGCCTCGCCCATGCCGACGATCTGATGCGTTGCCAGCGTGCCGGAGCGCAGGCCGCGCTCGTGTCCGCCGCCGTGCATCTGCGCTTCCAGGCGCACCCTTGGTTTCCTGCGCACATAGAGCGCGCCGATGCCCTTGGGGCCATAGGTCTTGTGGGCGGAAAAGCTCATCAGGTCGACCGGAAGACGGGAGAGGTCGATGTCCACCTTGCCCGTCGCCTGGGCGGCATCGACATGGAAGATGATGCCTCTTTCGCGGCAGAGCGCGCCGATTTCGGCAATCGGCTGGATCACGCCGATTTCGTTGTTGACCAGCATGACGGAAACGAGGCTGGTGTCGGGGCGCAGCGCCGCCTTGAAGCGGTCGAGGTCGAGCAGGCCGTTTTCCCGCACGTCCAGGTAAGTGACCGCGAAGCCCTGGCGCTCCATCTCGCGCATGGTGTCGAGCACGGCCTTGTGCTCGGTCTTCACGGTCATCAGGTGGCGGCCCTTCGTCGCGCCGTAGAAATGCGCCGCGCCCTTGATGGCGAGATTGTCGGACTCCGTCGCGCCGGAGGTCCAGATGATTTCCTTCGGATCGGCGTTCACCAGCGCGGCGACCTGCGCGCGCGCCTCTTCCACGGCGGCATCCGCCTCCCAGCCGAAACTGTGCGAGCGCGAGGCGGGATTGCCGAATTTCTCGCCCAGGTAGGGCAGCATCTTTTCCACGACCCGGGGATCGATGGGCGTGGTCGCGGAATAATCGAGGTAGATGGGTAATTTCAGCATGTGGGTTCCATTCGGGTTGGTTTTTTATCGGGCGTCTTGCTATTTTATTTTGTATCGGCGGACAAGGCGCGGAAGCGATCGTCGTTTCATGCCGGCGCCTCGAATATCCGGGGGTTGCCGACGGCCGTGAGACGATTCAATTTTACAAGGGTGTTTTCCAGCGCGGCGAGAAAACCCGTCACCTGCTCCGGCGTATTCTCCGCCCCCAGGCTGACCCGCACCGCGCCGCGCGCCAGGGCAGGCTCTACCTGCATGGCGAGCAGCACGTGGGAAGGGTCGGGATTGGCGCTGGAACAGGCCGAGCCGCTGGCGACGGCGAACCCGGCGCGGTCGAGTTCCCCGACCAGGGTTTCCCCGTCGAGATGGGGAAAGGCAAAGAAACTGGTATTGGGCAAGCGCCGGGAAGGCGTGCCGAACAGGGTGGCGCCGAGCGCGTGTAGACCGCTTTCCAGGCTTGCCTGGAGTTTTTCGAGCAAGGCGGGCAGGGTCGCCAGGCGGGAGACGGCCAGTTCGCAGGCAACGCCGAAACCGACGATGGCGGCGACGTTCTCCGTGCCGGAACGCAGGCCACGCTCCTGTCCGCCGCCGACGATCAGCGGCGTGAAATCGAGACGCTTGTCGGCGACCAGCGCCGCCGCGCCCTTGGGACCGTAGATCTTGTGCGCCGAGACGGTCAGCGCGTGCACGCCCGCCGCGTTCAGGGCGCGGAAATCGACCGGCAGCTTGCCCAGCGCCTGCACCGCGTCGGTGTGGAACCAGCCCTGTCCGCGCGTCAGCGCCGCCAGCGTCGCCACATCCTGGAGCACGCCGGTTTCATTGTTCGCCAGCATGACCGACCAGCGCCGGGGCTTTTCTTCCCTCGCCTTCTCCACGCCTTCCGCCATGACCCGCCCGGCCTCGTCGACCGGCAGTTGCAACAGCCGCCAGCCTTGTCCGCACAATTGCCGCGCCGCGTTCAGGACGCAGGGATGCTCGATGGCGCTGACGGCCACGGCCGGTTTTTCCGCCGCCGCCGGGGAGCGAAAATCCGCCCCTGCGCCCTTCATGAAAAGATTGTTGGCCTCGCTGCCGCTGCTGGTGAAGACGACCTCGCTCGGATGCGCCCCGACCGCCGCCGCCACCTGCTGCCGCGCCGTATCCATGGCGCGCCGCGCCACCCGCCCGTATTCATGCCGGCTGGAAGCGTTGCCGCATTGCCGGGAAAAATACGGCAACATGGCTTCCAGCACCCGCGCATCGACCGGGGTGGTGGCGTTGCAGTCGAAATAGACGGGCAGGGACATGGCAGCGAAGACCTGGCACTACATGCTCGCCGGAACGCTGGCGGAAGAAATCGGCATGGGGGCGGCGAAACGGATTTTTGCCTTGGCGCGCCGGGGTTTTTCCTCGACGGTGGGCAATCCGCCTTGTTTATTGGCGTAATGGGCAACCAGGTCGCCCAGGGAAACGGAACCCAGATAGCTCAACATCTGCCGGTTCAGGTCATGCCACAGGTCATGTGTCATGCAACGGTTCTGTCCCTGGCAATCCTCGCTGCCGCCGCACAGGGTGGCGTCGAGATGCTCATCCACGGCCTGGATGATATCGACCACGGAAATATCCGTCATGGGCCGGGCCAGATGATACCCGCCGCCGGGTCCGCGAATGCTGGTCACCAGCCCGTTCCGGCGCAGGCGGGAAAAGAGTTGTTCCATGTAGGAAAGGGAAATGCCCTGTCGTTCACAAATGCTGATGAGTGAAATGGGCCGCTCAACGTGCCTGTCGCGCAACGCCAGATCCATCATGGCGGTCACGGCAAAGCGTCCTTTGGTGGTCAAACGCATGCTTGTCTCCTCGTATATATCTTATGGATTTTGTCAGGATTGACCTGCGCATCGTATTGTATTCCTAGCTATTCAGTCAACTTCGGACGCAATTGGAGGTGGAGGAAAAACTTTCCAGCCGAAGCTTCGCCGCTTGTTGTCCCCTCCCGGTCCTGCCACTCTCTCCCCCGAAGTATCGGAGGCGAGGGAACGGCAAGCGTCCGTGCTTCGCCGGGAAAGTTATCACCTTGACATCATCCACTTTCAATCAACGATCTTGCTCAGGTAATCCAGGTCGAAATCGTCGCGCGGCTTCGCCACATCCTCGACATTGACGCCCTTTTCCCGCAAATGTTCCAGGAGCAACGCCAAACGCCGGTCGGTTTCCTCCGCGTGGTCGAGCAGGCCGTGGATCGCCCTGGCCAACGGATCGTCCTGGTTCGTCCCCACCGCGTAGGCGGAAAAGGTCATGCGGCTCATGTGTTCCTTTTCCCCTTTCGCCTTCGCGTAATCCTCGTCGAGAATCCGCGCCGGGATGCCGACGGCCGTCGCTCCGGCGGGCACGTCGCGGGTCACGACGGCATTCGAGCCGATCTTCGCGTCGTCGCCGATATAGACCGGCCCCAGCACCTTCGCGCCAGCGCCGACGACGACGCCGTTGCCCAGGCTGGGATGGCGCTTGCCCTCGTTCCATGAGGTGCCGCCCAGGGTCACGCCGTGATAGAGGGTCACATTGTCCCCCACCTCCGCCGTCTCGCCGATCACCACGCCCATGCCGTGATCGATGAAAAACCGCCGCCCGATCTTCGCGCCCGGATGAATCTCTATGCCCGTCAATCCGCGCGCGATATGCGCGAGGAAGCGCGCCAGCCATTTCAGCTTCCAGCGCCA
>JAITDH010000017.1 GCA_031282665.1 Zoogloeaceae bacterium
TGCGTATCGTCCAGGCCGCCGGTCGCTTCCTTGCGATAACGGGCGATGAACGGCACGCTCGCCCCTTCGTCCAGCAGCCCGATCGCCGCCACGATCTGCGCCGGCCGCGCATTCAATTCTCGGGCGATGCGCTGTTCGATGGAAGGCAAGGGGAGAGGGGATGGGGGAAGGGTTTCAGGCATGTTCCGGCAGGATCGAAAAAAGGGCGAACGATAGCACAGGAATCAGATAAAAACCGTGACATCTCATCTCGTCATCGAGGAGAGAGAAGTGCCATGACAATCCCCCCAGTCATTGCGAGGCGCGTAGCACCGTGGCAATCCAGGTAGTGGTTCAGTCATCTGGAACGGGAGGGTAAGCTGGAAAGTTGTCTGGATTGCCACGGGCTCCGCCACTCGTAATGACAAGTGGTTTGGTGCGATTTCCATCCGATACCTGACCCCGATCTCCGATAGTTCAATCTACGTGCCCGAGGGTTCGCGCCGTCCTTGCATGGCGGCGATGACCGCTTCGGCGACGCGGATGCCGTCCACGCCGGCCGAGAGGATTCCTCCGGCGTATCCGGCGCCTTCTCCGGCGGGGAAGAGGCCGCGGGTGTTGATGCTTTGCAGGCTGGCGGCGTCGCGCGGGATGCGCAGGGGCGAGGAGGTGCGGGTTTCCACTCCGGTCATCAGGGCGTCCGCCAGGTCGTAGCCGGGGATCTGGCGGGTGAAGACGGGGATGGCTTCGCGCAGGGCGGCGGTCACGTAGGGCGGCAGGCAGAGCGACAGATCGGTGAGATGGATGCCGGGCTGGTAGGAAGGCAGCACCTGTCCCAGGCGGGTCGAGGGGATGCCCGCCATGAAGTCGCCGAGACGCTGGGCGGGCGCTTTGTAGGCAAAGCCTCCGGCTTCGAAGGCCTTGCTTTCCCAATGGCGCTGGAATTCGATGCCGGCGAGCGGCTGGGCGGGGAAATCCCGTCCCGGCGCGACGTCGACGACCAGCGCGCTGTTGGCGTTGCGCTCGGCGCGGGAATACTGGCTCATGCCGTTCGTGACCACGCTGCCCGGCTCGGAGGTCGCCGCCACGACCTGTCCGCCGGGACACATGCAGAAGCTGTATACCGCGCGTCCGCTGGCGGTCTTGTGCGCCAGCCTGTAGTCCGCCGCGCCGAGCAGGGGGTGACCGGCGAAATGGCCGAAGCGCGCCCTGTCGATCAGTTCCTGCGGGTGTTCCACGCGCACGCCGATGGAAAAGGGCTTCGCTTCGATGGCGACGGCTTGCCGTTCAAGCATCCGGAAGGTGTCGCGCGCGCTGTGCCCGATCGCCAGGATCACCTGTTCGCCCGGGATTTCCTCGCCGTTTTCCAGGCGCACGCCCGTCACCCGCCGCCCGTCTTCTCCACCAGTCAGGAGGATTTCCTCCACCCGGCTCTGGAAACGGATTTCCGCGCCCATGCCTTGCAGGGTGGCGCGCATGTTTTCCACCATCTTGACGAGGCGGAAGGTGCCGATGTGCGGCTTGCCGACGAAGAGGATTTCTTCCGGCGCGCCCGCCTTGACGAATTCTTCCAGCACCTTGCGCCCGAGGTGGCGCGGGTCGCGGATCTGGCTGGCCAGCTTGCCGTCGGAGAAGGTGCCCGCGCCGCCTTCGCCGAATTGCACATTGGATTCCGGGTTCAGCTTGCCGTGCCGCCAGAGTCCCCAGGTGTCCTGGGTGCGTTCGCGCACGGGCTTGCCGCGTTCGAGGAGGATGGGGCGGTAGCCCGCTTCGGCCAGGATGAGCGCCGCGAAGAGGCCGCAGGGGCCGCAGCCGATGACGATCGGGCGGCGCGTTTCGCCGCGCGGCGCGGGCGGCGGCGGGCGGTAGCGCATGTCCGGGGCGAGGCCCACCCGGTCGTTCTTCGCCAGGCGCGCGAGGACGCTGGCCTCGTCGGCGACTTCCACGTCCAGCGTATAGACCAGCAGTATCCGGTCTTTCTTGCGCGCGTCATGGGCGCGGCGAAAGACGGTGACGCGGCAGGGTTCGCCGGGTGCGAGGCCGAGGCGCGCGCGGACGGCTTCGACGAGCGCTTCGGGCGGATGATCCAGGGGGAGTTTTTCTTCGGTGATGCGCAGCATGGCGGTTTCCGTTTTCAGGCGGCATTCTCCGTTTTCGGCGTCCGCATGCCGTACCGCCAGACGAGGAAGGCGCCCAGCGCGCACAGCCCGGTCATCCCCAGCGCCAGCCCGATCCGGTTGTGCCACAGGCGCGGGACGATGAAGGCGGCGAGGGCGGCGTTGGCGATCGTCTGCACGAAGCTCTGGCAGGAGGCGGCCATGCCGCGGTTGTGCGGGAACATGTCGAGGGAGATCAGGGTGAGATTGGGCATGGCGATGGCGATGCCGAGGTTGTAGAGGATAAAGGGCAGGATGGCGCCGACGAGGGAGCCCGGCAGGAATTCCGAGATGAGGAGGTTGGCAAGGGCGGCGAAGCCCATCGCCATGAAGGAGAGGGAAATGGTGCGCCGGTCGTTCCAGCGGCCGGCGATGCGCCCGGAGAACCACGAACCCGCCATCATGCCGATCATGCTGGGGACGAAGAGCCAGTAGAACTCGGTTTCGTCCAGGCCCAGGTGTTCGCGGATGAAGACGGGCGCGGAGAGGACATAGACGAAGTAGCCGGCGAAGGAAGCGCCGATGCCGAGGGAGAGGGCGAGGAAGGGCGGATGGGTGAGGATGCTTTTGTAGTGGGCCATGAGCGGCCGGATCGCGAAGGGTTGGCGCTTTTCCGGCGGCAGGGATTCGGGCAGCCTGCGCCAGCAGACGATGTACAGGAGGGAGGCGGCGACGGCGAGGAAGATGAAGATGCTCCGCCAGCCGGCCAGGCGCAGCATCCAGCCGCCGATGATCGGCGCGATGGCGGGCGCGACGGCGAACATGATGGCGATGTTGGCCATCAGGCGCTGCGCGCTGGCGCCTTCGTAGAGATCGCGCACCATCGCCCGGCTGACGACCATGCCCACGCCGGCGGACATGCCCTGGATGGCGCGCATCGTCCAGAGCATCTCGATACTCTGGGAAAGCGCGCAGCCGAGGGAGGCCAGGGCATAGACGAGCAGGCCGAGGAGAATCACCCGACGGCGGCCGAAGCTGTCGGAAACCGCGCCATGCCAGAGGGTCATCAGGCCGAAGGTGAGCATGTAGATGGAGAGGGTCTGCTGGATTCCCAGGAGATCGGTCGCGAGCGCCTCGCTCATTTCCGGAAAGGCGGGCAGGTAAGCGTCGATGGAGAAGGGGCCGACGGCAGCCAGCGCGGCCAGCACCAGGGTCAGGCTGAGATTCTTGCGATGGGCGTTCATCGTGTTTCCGTGAAGGGGCGGCGGTATTGCAGGGCTTCCGCCAGATGATTCTTTTCGATGTCGCCGGAATCCGCGAGATCGGCGATGGTGCGCGCGACCTTCATCACCCGGTGCCAGGAGCGCGCGGAAAGATCGAGGCGGGCGGCGGCCTGGCGCAGGAGATCACGCGCTCCGGCGCTCATGCGCGCGTGCGTCTCGATGTTTTCCGGCGTCAGGCGGGTATTGACCATTCCCTGCCGCGCAATCTGCCGCTCGCGCGCCGCCAGCACCCGCTGGCGCACCTGCGCCGAAGTTTCCCCGCCGCCCATCTGCGCCATGGTGTCGGCGGGTAGCGCGGGAACTTCCACCAGCAGATCCATGCGGTCGAGAATGGGGCCGGAAATGCGTC
This sequence comes from Zoogloeaceae bacterium, assembly GCA_031282665.1. The sequence goes on from JAITDH010000017.1 coordinate 3,708, forward strand.
CGCGATAGCGCTCCACCCGGTCCGGCGAGCAGCGGCAGCGCCCGTTCGGATGCCCCTGCCAGCCGCAGGGACAGGGATTCATCGCGGCGACGAGCTGGAAACGGGCGGGGAAGGTGGCGTGGCGGGTGGCGCGGGCGATGTGGATTTCGCCACGCTCCAGCGGCTCGCGCAGGCTTTCCAGCACCTTGCGGTCGAATTCGGGAAATTCGTCGAGAAAGAGGACGCCCTGGGTGGCCAGGCTGATTTCGCCCGGCCGCGGCGGGCTGCCGCCGCCGACCAAGGCGACGGCGGAAGCGGTGGCGTGCGGCGCGCGATAGGGACGCTGGCGGAACTGGCCGGGATCGAAGCGCCCGGCGAGGGAGAGCACGGCGGCGGATTCCCGCGCCGCGGCGTCGTCGAGCGGCGGCAGCAGGCCCGGCAGACGGGCGGCCAGCATGGATTTCCCGCTGCCCGGCGGGCCGTACATGAGGAGCGAATGCTCGCCCGCCGCCGCGATTTCCAGCACCCGCCGCGCCTGCGCCTGTCCCTTGATGTCGGCCATGTCGGGAAAAGGCGGGGAAGCGGCGGGGGGAAGCGGCCGCCCGGGCGTCAGTTCGCCCTCGCCGCGCAGCCAGGCGGAAACCTCCAGGAGCGAGCGCGCGCCGAGGATTTTTCCCGTTCCCACCAGCGCGGCCTCGTCGGCATTCGCCTGCGGCAGCACGAACCCATTTCCCCTTTCCGCCGCGCCGGTGGCCGCCAGCACCATGGCGAAAGCGCCGCGGATCGGCTGCAAGGCGCCGGAAAGCGACAGTTCGCCGGCGAATTCATGATCCTGGAAACGGGCGGCGGGAACCTGCCCGGAAGCGGCAAGGATGCCGAGCGCGATGGGCAGATCGTAGCGCCCGGATTCCTTGGGCAGATCGGCCGGCGCGAGATTGACGGTGACATGCCCGTCGGGAAATTCGAAGCCGGAATTGCAGATGGCCGCCTGTACCCGGTCGCGCGCCTCTTTTACCTCGGTATCCGGCAGACCCACCAGGGTGATGCGCGGCAAACCGAACGCCAGATGCACCTCAACCTGCACCCGGGGCGCATTCAGGCCATCGACACCCCGGCACCACAGACTGGCAAGCGGCATGGCGGCCCGGCTTTCTCAAGCCTGCGGCGTTTGTTCCTGCATCGCCTTTTCCAGAGTGCGCAGACGCTGTTCCAGCGCGTAGAGCCGTTGCCGGGTGCTGTTCAGCACCGCCGTTTGCGCGTCGAACTCTTCCCGGGTGACGAGATCCATATTGGAGAAGAACCCGGACATCATGGCGCGGGCGTTTTTCTCCATGTCCGCCACCGGATTGGCGGGCAGCATGGTATTGATTTTGTCCAGGAATGCCTCGAAAGGCTGGGGATTGAACATAGTTTTCCTTCAATTGATTCAAACATTGGGGGGAGGCAGTTTAACACTCTCCCGGCCGCTCGCAAGTATTCCCTTCAAAAGTGAGGGGCAATCCAAGCGGAGGAAAAAACTTTGTCAAGCAAAGCATGAGCGTAAAACCTGTGCGCACACACTCCAACCTCGTCATTGCGAGGGCGAAGCCCGTGGCGTTGGGTTTCGTAGGTTGGGTGCCGTAGGTTGGGTTTCGTAGGTTGGATAAGCCGTAGGCGCAATCCGACATGCCACCCACACGATGCGCAGCATCGCAAATTTATAATCAGCGATGCTGCGCATCGGTATGGTTGAAATGTCGGATTACGCCTGCGGCTCCATCCAACCTACAACAACTGAATTCCTCCGTTATCCGCCATGGATGACCATGCCGGATGCGTCCCGAAGGGACGAGATTTCGATAACCCCCGGCGTCAGCCGGGGGCGTGACGACCCATCAAACCCATAGCCCCAACGGGGCGTTATCCACAGCGGCATCATGGAAAAAAACGTTCGTCGATCCGTATATAAGCGTACAGCCCCTCGCTGGTTTCGAGTGGAAGCACTGCGCGTGCGAAAGACGATGTGATAGAGGATCTGTCGGAAACTACTCATGTGCCTATGCCACACGACGTAACGCCCCGTTGGGGCTACATGGTCTTGGCGTCATACATGCCCCCGGCTGACGCCGGGGGTTATCGAAATCACGTCCCTTCGGGACGC
>JAITDH010000198.1 GCA_031282665.1 Zoogloeaceae bacterium
CGGACATGCGCGGCGGCATCCGCCCGCGTTGCGCCCCGCGCCGCATGCCGGTCGCCAGGGACTGAGCGACGGGCGTGTCCAGAGACCGGAAGCTCGCCCGCCACGACACAGTGAGCGGCGCGCGCCATCCGCCACGTTCGGCCGGCAAACGCAGGGAAGCGGCAAGACGAACGCCGCTCCCGCGTGTTCTCGTCCGGGTAAAAGCGCGACGCCCCAAGCATCCGGCGCGGGCCGGGCAAGCTCCGCGGGACGGATGGGCGGCGGCGGTCGAGGCAGGGGGCGTTGATGCGCGGCGTTTGGGTAAGGGATAAATAGATGAGGACAGAGGACAGAGCGCTCGCTTTGTGGTCAGTGGATCAGTAGTCAGTTGGCACATGTCTTCTGATGACAGATTACAGACGACAAAGGCCGCGTCAGCGGCCGCTCTGTCCTCTGTCTTCTGTCTCCTGCCCCGGATTCCCCCGCGCGCTTTTGGCGGCGGGGGAATTTTAGGGTCATGCCGGGATAGCGGCGGAACCCTGGAACTGGGCTTCTTCCGTGGAGCCTGTCAGCGCGGTGACGGATGAGGCGCCGCCCTGGATCACGGTGGTGACCTTGTCGAAGTAGCCGGTGCCGACTTCCTGCTGGTGGGCGACGAAGGTGTAGCCCTTGGAGGCGGCGGCGAATTCGGCTTCCTGGACCTTTTCCACGTAATGCTTCATGCCTTCTCCCGCCGCGTAGGCATGCGCGAGGTCGAACATGTTGTACCACATGTTGTGGATGCCGGCGAGGGTGATGAACTGGTAGGTGTAGCCCATCTCATACAGCTTGTCCTGGAAGCGGGCGATGGTGGCGTCATCCAGGTTTTTCTTCCAGTTGAACGAGGGCGAGCAGTTGTAGGCCAGGAGCTTGCCGGGGAACTTGGCGCGGATGGCGTCGGCGAATTTTTTCGCCTGTTCGAGATCGGGCTTGGAGGTTTCGCACCAGATCATGTCGGCATAGGGCGCGTAGGCCAGGCCGCGGCTGATGGCCTGGTCGATCCCGGCCCAGGTGCGGTAAAAGCCTTCCGCCGTGCGTTCGCCGGTGACGAAGGGGCGGTCGTAGGGGTCGCAGTCCGAGGTCAGGAGATCGGCCGCGTCGGCATCGGTGCGGGCGATCAGGAGGGTCGGCACGTCGAGCACGTCCGCCGCCAGGCGCGCCGCGACCAGCTTTTGCACGGCTTCCTGCGTGGGTACCAGCACCTTGCCGCCCATGTGGCCGCATTTTTTCACCGAGGCGAGCTGGTCCTCGAAGTGCACTCCGGCCGCTCCCGCTTCGATCATGCCTTTCATCAGTTCGAAGGCGTTCAGGACGCCGCCGAACCCGGCTTCCGCGTCGGCGACGATGGGCAGGTAGTAGTCGATGAAGCCCGCGTTGCCGGGTTCCAGGCCGTTGGCGCACTGGATCTGGTCGGCGCGGCGAAACGCGTTGTTGATGCGCGTCACCATCGCGGGCACGGAGTTGGCGGGGTAGAGCGACTGGTCGGGGTACATGGAGGCGGCGAGATTGCCGTCCGCCGCGACCTGCCAGCCGGAGAGATAGATGGCTTCGATGCCGGCCTTGGCCTGTTGCATGGCCTGCCCGCCGGTAATCGCGCCCAGGCTGTTGACATAGCCTTTTTTCGCGCCGCCATTCACCAGATGCCAGAGCTTTTCCGCGCCGCGCCGGGCAAGGGTGTTCTCGGGATTGACGCTACCCCGCAGGGCGATGACGTCTTCGGCGCTGTAGGTGCGCTTGACGCCCTGCCAGCGCGGATCGTCTTTCCAGGATTGTTCCAGCCGTTCGATGCGCTGTTGGCGAGTTTCGTGTGTTTCGTGCGTTTTGTGAATTGTCATGGTTTCGTTCCTTTCAGGCCAGTTTTTCATAACCGGGGAGTGTCAAAAAATCGATGAGTTCGTCGGCGGTGGTGATGTCCGCGAGCAGTTGCGCCGCTTCGTTGAAGCGGCCGCCGGTGAAGCGCGCCTCGCCGACTTCGCGGCGCACCACTTCGATTTCTTCCGCGAGGAAGGTCTCGAAGAGCGCCTTGGTGACGGGCTTCTGGTTTTCCAGTTGCTTGCCGTGGCGTATCCATTGCCAGATGGAAGTGCGGGAAATTTCCGCCGTGGCGGCGTCTTCCATCAGGTTGTAGATGGGCACGCAGCCGTTGCCGGAAATCCAGGCTTCGATGTATTGCAGGGCGACGCGGATATTGGCGCGCATGCCCGCCTCGGTACGCTCGCCGGGACAGGCCGCGAGAAGATGCGCCGCCGTGACCGGCGCGTCCTTTTCCCGCAGGACGCCGATCTGGTTGGGATTGGCGCCGAGTTTCGCGTCGAATACGGCCATCGCGGTATCGGCCAGGCCCGGATGTGCGATCCAGGTGCCGTCATGGCCGTTGTCGGCCTCCAGTTGCTTGTCGGCGCGGACTTTCTCGAAGACCTGGGCATTGCTGGCGGCATCCTTGGTCGGGATGAAGGCGGCCATGCCGCCCATGGCCATCGCGCCGCGCCGGTGGCAGGTCTTGATGAGCAGGCGGGAATAGGCGTTCAGGAAGGGCTTGTCCATCGTCACCGCCTGCCGGTCGGGCAGCACGCGGTCGGCATGGTTCTTCAGGGTCTTGATGTAACTGAAGATGTAATCCCAGCGCCCGCAGTTGAGCGCGACGATGTGGTCGCGCAGGGCATGCAGGATTTCGTCCATCTGGAAAACGGCGGGCAGCGTCTCGATCAGCACCGTCGCCTTGATCGTCCCGCGCGGCAGGCCGTAGCGGTCTTCCGCGTGGCAGAACACGTCGTTCCACCAGGCGGCTTCCTGCCAGGATTGCAGCTTGGGCAGATAGAAGTAGGGGCCGCTTCCCTTGTCCAGCAGGGCGCGATGGTTGTGATGGAAATACAGCGCGAAATCGAAAAGCGCCCCGGCGACCGGCTCTCCCTGCCAGAGCACATGCTTTTCCGGCAGATGCAGGCCGCGCGCGCGGCAGATCAGCACGGCGGTTTTCGGGTTGAGGCGATACGCCTTGCCTTCCTCGCTCGTCCATTCGATCGTGCCACGCACCGCGTCGCGCAGGTTGATCTGCCCTTCGATGACCTTGTCCCAGCCGGGGGAAAGCGAATCCTCGAAATCCGCCATGAAAACTTTCACGTTCGCGTTCAAGGCATTGATGATCATCTTGCGTTCGACCGGGCCGGTGATCTCCACGCGGCGATCCAGCAGATCGTCCGGGATGCCGCGTATCGTCCAGTCACCCGCGCGGATGTGCGCCGTGTCCGGCAGGAAATCCGGCAGCGCGCCCGCGTCGATCTTCGCCTGCCACTGCTTGCGCGCCGAGAGCAGCGCATTGCGGCGCGGCATGAACGCCGCGGCCAGTTCGCCCAGGAATCCCTGCGCTTCCCGCGTCAGGATTTCCCGCTCCGGTGCGCCGAAATCGACGCTGAAAGCCAGCGCATGTTCAGCTGGAGCATTCATGAAAAAGCCTCCTGTAAAAAGTCGCCGCGTACGGCCGTTTCTCCGGGAGAGGCAAGCCTGCCAACGAGACTGCCGCCCCGGAAACCTGAAAGGCGCTGTGGGTATAGCGTAAATGCATCGCCAACGGTGTAGGCCGGCGCTTTTGAAAATCCCGCAAGCGGTAAGGACGGGATCGAAGGACAGAGGGTGTTCTGTCCCGCCATAATCACATAAAAGATATCTGATGTAAAGTATTTTATATCTTATATAAGACTAGGGTATTGGGGAGGACAGAGCGTTCGCTACGCTCGCTTTGTGGTCAGTGGATGTAAGCGGACGCAAAAATACAGCAAACTGGAGCAAAAGAATTACGCTATGCTGTTCGCAATGTGTACAAATTTTCCCTTGATCCCCGACACGGCAGGCTATACACTCAGAAAAGCTGTAGGAGACATCATCAGGAGGCGTTATGGACAATGCTACCTTTGAAAAATCCATGGAAGAAATTTTGGCGAAAATACCAAATCGCTGTATCTCCTCCGGCCTTACGGATAGCGAGGAAAGCCAGCGAGCGCTGGACGCCTGGATCAAGGCGGGCGGGATTCCCGAAGATATGCATCGCTA
>JAITDH010000202.1 GCA_031282665.1 Zoogloeaceae bacterium
GCTGACGCGCTTTCCGATTACCTGCTGAAAAAATCCGCCTATAAACCTGTCTCCAGGCTCATGAAGGAAACCCAGGAGGCGGCCTCTTTCACCGCGCTTTCCGCCGATCTGCTCGCCGGACAAAACCGCGAACGGCTCACCGCCCTGCCCGTGGCCTTTGGCGCGCCGGTGCTCTTCTACAACAAGCGGGTTTTCCGGCAGGCCGGGCTTGACCCGGAAAATCCGCCCCGCACCTGGCGCGAAATGGCGAAAACCTCCGGCGCGCTGCTGGCGCAGGGCAATGAATGCCCCTACACCACTTCCTGGCCGGTATGGGTGCATCTGGATAACGTCAGTTCCGTTGCCAATGTGCCGGTGACAGGCGCGAAAAACACCCTGGACTTCAACAATCTGGTGCAGATCAGGCACATCGCCATGCTGGCTTCCTGGTACAAATCCGGCTATTTCCACACCTTTGGCCGCACGAACGAAGCCGACGAGGAATTCTACAAGGGCAAATGCGCGATGCTGACCTCCAACTCCTGGGCGCACAGCCGCCTGCGCAACGCGCCGGGGCTGGAACTGGGCGTGGCGGCCCTGCCCCATTACGACGACATCGGCAAGGCTCCGGGCCACACGCTCGCCGCCGGCGCGTCGCTGTGGGTTGGCGGCGGCTACAAACCCGCGGATTACAAGGTGGCGGCCAAATTCATCCGCTTTGTGCTTTCCCCGGAAATCCAGACCGAACTCGCGCAGGTCGGCGGCTTCCTGCCCCTGACCGACGCGACCCGCCAAAGCCTGCGCGCCTCGCTTCAGCGTGACGAGGAATACGCGCTGGATGTGGCCTACGCTTCCCTGCAAGGCAAGGGCGCGGCGCAGGCGTTGCGCATCTCCGCCCTGGAGCCGGTGCGCATCGTCGTGGATGAAGAACTGGAACAGGTCTGGGCCGGGAAAAAAACGGCCAAGGCCGCGCTCGACGTGGCCGTGCAACGCGGCAACGCGATTCTTTCCGCCAAGCCCGCGCTGAAGCAGGCGGTTTCCTTTTGAAGCGCCTCCGCGCCGTCACCCTCGATCTGGACGGCACCCTGCTGGATACCGCGCCCGACCTCGCCGCCGCCTGCAATCGCATGCTGGCGGCGATGGGGTTTTCGACGCGCAGTACGGCGGAAATCCGCCGCTTTGTCGGCACGGGCGCGGAAACACTGGTCACGCGCTGCCTGAGTTTTACCGCGCCGCCTTCGGCGGCGGCCCTGGAACAAGGCATAAACCTCTTCCGCCGCTTCTACGCGGAAGAAAACGGACGGGCCGCAACCCCCTATCCCCAGGTGCGGCAAGGGCTTGCCGCCCTGCGCGCGCTGGGCCTGCCGCTGGCGGTCGTCACCAACAAGCATCTCGCCTTCGCCACGCCCGTGCTGGCGCGCACGGGACTGGCCGAATTCTTCGCGTTCACGGTGGGCGGCGACAGCACGCCGCACAAGAAACCGCATCCCGAACCCCTGCTGCATGCCTGCCGCCTGCTTGAAGTCGCGCCGCAGGAAAACCTGCACATCGGCGATTCCATCCATGACGCCCGCGCCGCGCGGGCAGCGGGTTGCCAGGTCTGGCTCCTGCCCTATGGCTACACGGAAGAGCAGCCGTTCAGTGCGGCGGATTGCGACCGCTGCGTGCCCGACCTCCTCGCCGCCAGCCGCGCGCTGGCAGGCGTCAAAAAGTAAAAACCTGTTTTTGGGCACTTCCTTTGTCGCGCGTGTAAAACGCGTGGCGACCTTGAAAATCCGCCCGCTGTCCCCATTTCCCCGCCTTCTTCCACCCGAACACAGGAGCTTTCATGAGTGCCGCCAAGGAAACGCTCGGCTTTCAGGCCGAGGTGAAGCAGCTTTTGCAGTTGATGATTCATTCCCTTTACAGCAACAAGGAAATTTTCCTGCGTGAACTGATTTCCAATGCCTCCGACGCCTGCGACAAGCTGCGCTTCGAGGCGCTCGACAATGCCGCGCTCTACGCGGGCGATGGCGAACTGAAAATCCGCGTCACCTTCGACAAGGAGGCGCGCACGCTCACCGTTTCCGACAATGGCGTCGGCCTTTCCCGCGAGGAAGCCATTGCGCATCTGGGCACCATCGCCAAATCCGGCACGCGGGAATTCTTCAAGGCGCTCACCGGCGACAAGGCCAGGGACGCGCATCTGATCGGCCAGTTCGGCGTTGGTTTCTACGCTTCCTTCATCGTTGCCGACAAGGTGACGGTACTTTCCCGTCGCGCGGGGCTTGCCGCCGATCAGGCGGTGCGCTGGGAATCCAGCGGGGAAGGCGATTTTTCCGTGGAAAACGTGGAAAAGGCCACACGCGGCACGGATGTGACGCTGCATCTGCGCGAAGGCGAGGATGAATTTCTCACCAGTTGGCGCTTGAAATCCATCATCCGCAAATATTCCGACCACATCACCCTGCCGATTCTGATGGCGGGCGAAAAGTGGGACGAGGAAAAAAAGGAGCAGGTGCCTTCCGGCGAGGATGAAACCGTCAATCAGGCCAACGCCATGTGGGTGCGGCCCAAATCCGAAATCAGCGAAGCCGAGTATCAGGAATTCTACAAACACGTCGCGCATGACTTTGAAAATCCGCTGACCTGGGAACACGCGCGGGTCGAAGGCAAGCAGGAATATACGCAATTGCTCTACATTCCCGCGCGCGCGCCCTTCGATCTCTGGGATCGCAACGCCCGACACGGGGTCAAGCTCTACGTGAAGCGTGTCTTCATCATGGACGACGCGGAAAAACTGATGCCGCTCTATCTGCGCTTCATTCGCGGCGTTGTGGATTCCGCGGATCTGCCGCTCAATGTCTCGCGCGAACTCTTGCAGGAATCCAGGGATATCGAATCCATCCGCAATGGCTGCACCCGCAAGGTGCTCGCCCTGCTGGAGAAACTGGCGACAAGCGAAGACGCGGCGGAAAAGGAAAAATACGTCATTTTCTGGCGCGAATTCGGCAAGGTGCTGAAAGAAGGCGTCGGCGAGGATTTTGCCAACAAGGAAAAAATCGCCGGATTGCTGCGCTTTGCCTCCACCCACGCCGACACGCCGGAAGAAAACGTGGCGCTGGCCGATTACGTTGCCCGCATGAAGGAAGGGCAGGAAAAAATCTACTACGTCACGGCGGAAACCTTCAAGGCGGCGCAAAACAGCCCGCATCTGGAAATCTTCCGCAAGAAGGGCATCGAAGTGCTGCTGCTTTCCGATCGCGTGGATGAATGGGTGGTCAGCCATCTGA
>JAITDH010000063.1 GCA_031282665.1 Zoogloeaceae bacterium
GCGGCTGGCAGTTTTTGCAGGAGCGCCAGGATTCCCGCCAGCTTGCCGCGCATTTCCCGGCGGTCGACGATCATGTCGATGGCGCCTTTTTCGAGCAGGAATTCGGCGCGCTGGAAGCCTTCCGGCAGTTTTTCGCGCACGGTCTGCTCGATGACGCGGGGGCCGGCGAAGCCGACCAGGGCGCCGGGTTCGGCCATGACGACATCGCCGACGAAGGCAAAGGAGGCGGAAACGCCGCCCATGGTCGGGTCGGCCAGGATGGAGATGAAGGGCAGGCGTTTTTCGGCGAGCCGGGTCAGGGCCGCCGTGGTCTTCGCCATCTGCATGAGCGAAAACAGGCCCTCCTGCATCCGCGCGCCGCCGGAAGCGGTGACGCAAAGGAAGGGAACGCCCTCGTCGAGCGCCGCCTCGACGCCGCGCACGAAACGCTCGCCCAGGACGGCGCCCATGGAGCCGCCCATGAAATCGAACTCGAACGCGGCGGCGACCACGGAGATGCCCTCGATGCTTCCCTGCATGACCACCAGCGCGTCCGTTTCACCCGAACTTTCCTGGGCTTCCTTGAGGCGCGCCGGATAGGTCTTGCTGTCCTTGAATTTGAGGCTGTCGGTCGGCATGACCTCCTGGCCGATTTCCCGGCGATTTTCCGTATCCAGCAAGAGATCGAGGCGCTGCCGCGCTTTCAGGCGATGGTGGTGGCCGCACTTGGGACAGACCTGGAGGTTCTTTTCCAGATCGGTCGCGTAAAGCACCTCCTCGCAGGCCGGACACTTGTGCCACAGGCCTTCGGGCAGGTTGGCGCGCCGCTGCGCGCCGCTTTCACGCTTGATTTTCGGGGGAAGCAGTTTGTTGAGCCAGTTCATTTGGGTGATCCAGATGTCAGATGTCAGATGTCAGAGGACAGAGGACAGAGGACAGAGCGCGCGCGTTGCGCGCTTTGTGGTCTGTAGTCTGTAGTCTGTGGTCAGTGGCAGTATACACATGGTTTGCTCTGTCTTCTGTCTTCTGTCTCCTGTCTCCTGTCTCCTGTCTCCTGTCTCCTGTTCAGCGCACGACGATCGTCGGGGTGTAGCCCAGGGCGGTGTGGATGCGGGCGGCGATTTGTTGGGCGGCTTCGCGGGTGGGGTAGGGGCCGGCTTGCAGGCGGTGGAGGTTGTCGGCGTAGTGGATGAAAACGCGGTCGGTCAACCAGTCGAGTTCGCGCAGGAGATGGTTTTTCAGGTTTTCGGCGTTTTCCGGCAGGGAGAATGCGCCCAGTTGCAGGAAAATGCCGGTCGCGGGCGGCGGCGGGAATTCCGGGGCGTCGGATTCCGCCTGCAATTGCAGGGCGAGGGCGTCCATGGATTCCTGATCGGGCGGCGGTGGGACGGTGGGCGGCGCGGCCGCGACGATGACGGCGGCGGAAATAGGCGCGGGGGTGAAGGTAGCCACGGGTGAGGAGGCCGGGGCCGCGGCGAGGGTATCGAAGAGCGCGCTGCCGGGGACGAGGCTTTCGACGATGACCTTGGCGCTGCCGTTGTTGATGTAGCCGAGCTTGTACGCGGCGACATAGGAAAGATCCATGATGCGCCCCGCGTGGAAGGGGCCGCGGTCGTTCACCCGCACGACGACGCTCCTGCCGTTGGCGGGATTGGTGACGCGGGCATAGGAGGGCAGGGCGAGGGTGGGATGGGCGGCGGTCATGGCGAACATGTCGTAGGTTTCGCCGATGGAGGTTTTCTGGCCGTGGAATTTCTTCCCGTACCAACTGGCGACGCCTTCCTGGCGGAAGGTCTGGATGCGGGTCTGCGGCGTGTAACTCCTGCCGAGCACGGTGTAGGGACGGCTCGCGGCCTTGTACAGGGGTTCGGCGCGGGGAATGGCGTCGGGCACGGCGTCGAGGTTGCCCGGGATGCTATCGCCGGGGCCGTCGTCCTTGTAGTAGCCGCCGCCCCTGGTGCTCGTCTGCGCGCCCTGGGGCGCGGAAGGCTTGTCGCGGGCCAGTGGACGGGAAACGATGGAACAGGCGGAAAGAAGGCAGGCCAGGAGCAGGGGGAGGAGGAGCAGGAGGGATCGCTTCATTTTTTTACCAGCATCCGGTGGGTGTGAATGCTCATCAGCATGCCGATGCCGAGCATCAGGGTGACGAGCGCGGTGCCGCCGTAGCTGATGAAGGGCAGGGGGACGCCGACGACGGGCAGGATGCCGGAGACCATGCCCATGTTCACGAAGGCGTAGATGAAAAATACCATCGAGATGGCGGCGGCGAGGAGGCGGGAGAAAAGGGTCGGCGCGGCGGCGGCGATCATCAGGCCGCGCCCGACGAGGCAAAGGAAGAGAAGGAGCAGGAAGATGGAGCCGGCCAGCCCCCATTCTTCGGCGAGGACGGCGAAGATGAAGTCGGTGTGTTTTTCCGGGATGAATTTGAGATGGGTCTGGGTGCCGTTCAGCCAGCCCTTGCCGAAGGAGCCGCCGGAGCCGATGGCGATGGTGGATTGGATGATGTGGTAGCCCGCGCCGAGCGGGTCGGAGGTCGGGTCGAAGAGGGTCAGGATGCGGCGGCGCTGGTAGTCGTGCAGGACGAATTGCCAGGCGAGCGGCAGGGCGGCGACGCCCGTCACGCCCAGGCCGAGGATGACTTTCCACGGCAGCCCGGCGAAGAAGATGACGAAGAAGCCCGCCGCGCCGATGAGCAGGGAGGTGCCGAGATCCGGCTGTTTCAGGATGAAGGCGATGGGCAGGAGGAGGAGGATGCCGGCGACGAGGAAGTTTTTCATGCCCAGGATGGATTCGTTCTTGTGGAAATACCAGGCGAGCATGAGGGGCATGGCGATTTTCATGATTTCCGAGGGCTGGATGCGCATGAAGCCGAGGGAGAGCCAGCGCCGCGAGCCGTTGACGACGACGCCGAAGAGCGCCACGCCGACGAGGAGCGCGAGGCCGATCAGGTACAGCGGGACGGCGAAGCGCATCAGTTTTTGCGGCGCGGTCTGCGCGACGGCGAACATGATGAGGAAGGAAATCGCCATGTTGACGATCTGGTTGTCCATCCGTCCCAGGCCGCTGGAGCTGGTGGCGGAAAAGATGGTGAGCAGCCCGGTGCCCATCAGGAGGAGGACGATGATGAGGAGCGGCATGTCGAGATGGGCGCAAATCTTCCGCCACCAGAATTTAATCCAGGCCATCTTCACCCCCGCCGGTTCCGGCATCGCTTGCGTCCGCTTCTTCGTCCACTTCTTCACCCGTTCCCGCGCTAGTTCCCACGGTTGCCGCCGCTTCGAGCGGCCCCTTGGGCGTCTGGCCGAGCAGATGGTAATCGATGATCCGGCGGGCGATGGGCGCCGCGAATTGCGCTCCGAAGCCGCTGTTTTCCACCAGCACGGCGAGGACGATGCGCGGTTCGTCGACCGGGGCGAAGGCGACGAACCAGGCGTGGTCGCGCAACTGCTCGCGCGATCTCCCGGCGTATCGCTGTCCGCGCAGGCTGTAGACCTGGGCCGTCCCGGTCTTGCCGCCGGAATCGTAGGGCGCGCCGGCGAAGGCGCGCGCCCCGGTGCCTTCGGTGTTGACCTTGGCCATGGCGCTCTTGATGAAATCGACATGCGCGGGATCCAGGTCGATCTGCCCGACCGGCTGGCTTTCGACCTTGCGCGCTTCCCCGGTCACCGGGTCGATGACGGAATCGACCAGATGCGGCCGGAAGATGCGCCCGTAGTTGAGCAGATTGGCATAGGCATGCGCCATCTGCAACGGCGTATAGGAGTTGTAGCCCTGGCCGATGCCGACGGAGATGGTTTCCCCGGCGTACCATTTCTGCTTGTAGCGGCGCTCCTTCCACTCCGCGGAAGGGAGGATGCCGGCGCTTTCTCCGGGGACGTCGATGCCGGTGCGCTTGCCGAGCCCGATGCCGCCCATGAAGCGGGCGATCCGCTCGATGCCCATGTCGGCGGCAAGCTGGTAGTAATAGGTGTTGCAGGAGACGACGATGGATTTCATCATATTGACCACGCCGTGCCCGCCGACCTTGTCGTCCATGAAGCGGCGGTTGCCGAACTGGAAGTAGCCGGCGTCGTTGATCGCCTGTTCCGGGCGGCGGATTTTCTGCGTCAGGGCCGCCGTCGCCATCAGGGGCTTGAAGGTGGAGCCGGGCGGGTAGGTGCTGTTGATGGCCCGGTTCAGCATGGGTTTGTCGGGATTGTTGTTGAGTTCTTCCCAGTCGTCGAAGCGGATGCCTTCGACGAAGAGATTGGGATCGAAGGAAGGCGAGGAGACCAGCGCCAGCACCGCGCCATCGCGCGGATCGAGCGCCACCAGCGCGCCCCGGCGATTCGCGAAGGCGGCTTCCGCCACCTTCTGCAAGCCGCTGTCCAGGGTCAGCTTCAGGTCGTGGCCGGGAACCGGCAGGGTCCGGTCGAGCACCTGCACCGCCCGGCCGCCAGCGTCGACTTCCAGTTGCTCGTAGCCGGTCGTGCCATGCAGTTCGAATTCATAGTGCTGTTCGATGCCGATCTTGCCGATATGCTCGGTGCCCTTGTAGTTGGCGCTCTGCTCTTCCTGCGCGATCCATTCCGCGTCCTTTTCGTTGATCCGGCTGATGTGGCCGATGGCGTGCGCCGCCAGGGGGCCTTCCGGATACTGGCGGAACAGCCGCGCCCGCAGATCCACGCCGGGGAAACGGTAGAGCCGGGCGGAAAAGCGGGCGACCTCCTCGTCGGTCAACTGGGTGCGGATGGGGATGGATTCGAAATTCTTCGATTCCTGCAACAGCCGGTGGAAACGGCGGCGATCCTTGGCTTCGATGGACACCACTGCGGAAAGGGCGTCGATGGTCTGTTCGAGGTTCTTCGTCTGGGAAGGGATGATTTCCAGGGTAAAGGCCGAATAGTTGCGCGCCAGGATGACGCCGTTGCGGTCGACGATATGCCCCCGGTTGGGCAGGATGGGCACGAGGGAAATGCGGTTGCTTTCGGCCAGGGTGGTGTAGTACTCGTGCCGGGTGACTTGCAGGCGGAAGAGGTTGGCGAACAGCGCGCCGAACAGCAGGCATACCGCGGCCATCGCCACCAGGAGACGGCGGCGGAAGCGCCTGAGTTCCCGCCGGTTGTGCTGGTAATCGCTCATGGGTCAGATGGGGCGGGTTTCATCGCGCTCTTCCGGCTGGTATTGCGGCAGGAGGAGGAGGATACTGAGCGGCGCCCAGGCGAGGGCGGCGACACAGGGGGAGACGAACAGCCGCCAGCCGGGGAAATCCCCCCCGGCCACCAGGCGGATGAAAATCTGCAAGGCGGTGACGAAGAGGAAAATGGGCAGGACGTGCAGCGACTGCTCCGAAAGCCGGAACCACAGCATGCGCCGGGAAAGGCTGCTGGCGGCGTAGCTGACCAGGACATAGGCCAGCGCGTGCTGGCCCAGCGCCGCGCCGTCCGCCACGTCCATCACGAGGCCGAAGAGGAAGGCGTACCCCATGCCGACGCTGCGCCATTCGCGCATGCTCCAGAAGCAGAGGGTGAGCATCATCCAGTCGGGCATGAAGACCCATTGCCGGGTCGGCAGCAGGTTCAGGAGGAGGGCGAGGGCGAGGCTCGCCGCGATGAACCACGGGCGGGCGGGACGCAGGATGCGGACGGACTGGTTGCTGGGCGCTTGCATGTTCTGTTCTCACCTGTTCTGGCGGTTCGGGCGGGCGGGACGGTTCGGCCGTCTCGCATCGTTGGCGGGGGGAGGAGGAGCCGGGGCAGCCTGGGGCGCCGGGGCATCCTGCCTAGCGCTTTCCTCCGCGCTTTCGGCGAGCGGGGAAAGGTCCTGGACATCCAGCACCATGACGGTATTGCGGCTGTCCACGGCGGCGAGCGGGACGGCGATGATGCGGGCAAAGGCGTAGGCGCTGTCGCGGTCGACCTGGATGACGCGCGCCACCTGGAATCCGGCGGGATAGATGCCGTCCAGCCCGGAGGTATGGAGCAGGTCGCCGACCTCCACGTCGGCATTCACCGGCATGTATTTCAGTTCCACCTGCCCGTTGCCCAGGCCGAAGGTCACGGAGCGCCGGCCGGTGCGCTGGATCTGCACGGGCACCGCCTGGTTCTTGTCGGTCAGCAGGGTGACTCCGGCGGAAAACGGGAAAACTTCCGTGACCTGGCCGATGATCCCCCTGTCGTCGATCACCGGCTGCCCGGCGGCGACGCCATGACGCAGGCCCTTGTCGATGAATACCCGGTGCGAGAAGGGATCGCGGGCGACGGAAAGCACGCTCGCCGCCTGCCCGCGCACATCCTGGCGCTGGCGCAGGGCGAGGAGGGAACGCAGTTCGGCGTTCTCCGTTTCCAGTTGTTGCAGGCGGTCGAAATCGGGGGCGGCGGCGAGCCGTTCCGCTTTCAGCCTTGCCGCCTCTGCCTGCGCTTCGTCCAGGGAATGGAAATAATCGCCGCCCGCTTCCAGCCAGCGGACGGGAGATTGCGCCAGGCGTTGCAGGGGATCGGCGACGGTAAACAGGCTCTGGCGCACGACCCCCAGGGCCTGGAAACGCAAATCCAGGACGAAGAGGGCGATGGAAAGCGCGACGTAGAAACTGAGCAGCGCCAATGGCGCGGGACCGCGCCGGAAAAACGGAGGCGGGGTGTCTTCAACCACGAGCGGCGGACAGCGGGCTTATGCCTGTGGATTACTCGGAGGCGAAGATGGAATCAAGCTTGTCCATCTTTTCCAGCGCTATGCCGCAACCGCGCGCCACGCAGGTCAGCGGGTCGTCGGCGATGACCACGGGCAGGCCGGTTTCCTCCATCAACAGGCGGTCGAGATCGCGCAGCAGGGCGCCGCCGCCGGTCAGCACCATGCCCTTTTCGGCAATGTCCGCGCCCAGTTCCGGCGGGGTTTTTTCCAGCGCCGACTTGACGGCGGAAACGACCTGGTTCAAGGGTTCGGTCAGGGCTTCCAGGATTTCGTTGGAGGAAATGGTGAATTTGCGCGGAATGCCTTCCGCCTTGTTGATGCCGGAAACCTCCATCTCCCGCACCTCCGCGCCGGGGAAGGCGGAACCGATGCTTTTCTTGATGTTCTCCGAGGTGTTCTCGCCGATCTGCATCCCGTAGTTGCGGCTGATGTAGTTGATGATCGCCTCGTCGAGCTTGTCGCCGCCGACGCGCACCGAGCCGGAATAGACGAGGCCGCCCAAGGAGATGACGCCCACTTCGGTGGTGCCGCCGCCGATGTCCACCACCATCGAGCCGGTCGCGTCGGCCACCGGCAGATCCGCGCCGATGGCGGCGGCCATCGGCTCCTCGATCAGATACACCTGGCTCGCCCCCGCGCCGATGGCGGATTCGCGGATGGCGCGCCGCTCGACCTGGGTGGAGCCGGAAGGCACGCAGATGATGATGCGCGGGGAAGGAGAAATCAGGCGGGATTCGCGCACTTTCTTGATGAACTGCTTCAGCATCTGCTCGGTAACGGTGAAATCGGCGATCACCCCGTCCTTCATCGGGCGGATGACCCGAATCGTGCCGGGCGCCTTGCCGAGCATCTCCTTGGCTTCCTTGCCGACGGCCTGGATGATCTTCTTGGCGGCGGGGCCACCGTCGGTACGGATGGCGACGACCGATGGCTCGTCCAGCACGATGCCCCTCGTGCGAGCGTAAATCAGGGTATTGGCGGTGCCCAGGTCGATGGCGAGATCGTGGGAAAAATAGCTGCGGAAAAAGCCGAACATGCTGTGTTGATCCTGCGGAAAAAGAGTGGAAGCCGCAAAAGCCGCGGAAAAATAAAATAACTATGATACCGTATAATGTTTGCGCACGAACACTTTTACCAAACTGTTTTACTTTTCTCTTCGATTCATCCGCAATCTCCAGCGAGAATTCCCATGTCCCTCACCCTCCCCGAAGTCCAGCGCATCGCCCATCTCGCCCGCCTCGAGGTGAACGAAAGCGAGGCCGAAACCGCCCGCGGGCAACTGAATGACATCTTCAAACTCATCGAAGCCATGCAATCCGTAGACACCGCCGGCGTCGAGCCGATGGCGCACGCGCAGGACGTGCAGCAGCGCCTGCGGAAAGACCAGGTGACGCATATAGACGCGAATGGCGAACTGCGCGACCGCTACCTGGCCAACGCTCCGGATGCCGAAGCCGGGCTTTATCTCGTTCCCAAAGTCATCGAATGATCCCATGAT
>JAITDH010000069.1 GCA_031282665.1 Zoogloeaceae bacterium
GTCTCGATTAGGTTTGCGTAGGTCGATGAAGATTCGGATATCGTCGGCAGAGGAGCGGAGGACCTTATCTTTGCCGTCCTGTAGATCAATACAGCCCAAAGCGATCGACGTAACTCGCTGCTGACCATCGATCAACTGAAGCTTGCCTTCCATTTCATTGCTGATGATTGCGCCTATAGGAAAGCCGCGCAGCAGGGAATCCCATAGATTTTCAATCTGACTGGGTTTCCATACGAAGCCCCGTTGGATGTTTGGCAAGTCGAATTTCCCACCCTTGACGAAATTGACGAAGTCAATGAGTGTCTTTATTCCAAACAAGTCTTCGTATGTTGTGGCGGACATCGTTTTCTCCTGTCAGTGGTTCGGTTGGATGCCGACAAGTATAGCAAGCTCATCCCAGCCTCATGCAACCCGAACCGCGCGGCGTTTTGCCAATTTGCGCAAATCGATGGCGCACGCTCCAGCGTTTTCAACTGCCGGAGTCCGGTGATGATAACCGTCAACCGCATGTCTTTGCCTTTCAGCCCAAGGGTGGCAGATTGGCCGTTGCGTTACCCTTTTTGCCGCGCCGGGAAAAGATAGCCTATGTCGTCCGGCGCGCCCATGGGTGGGGCGGGGCGCACGCCTTTCCACAGGCTCCAGTAGACCCGCCAGAACGACGGTTGCCGCTCGTTCCTGTCGACCGCTTGCGGCAGCGCGTACCAGGGGAGTTCCGGGTGCTGGTGGTGCGCGCGGTGGTAGTGGTAGTTGAGGGCGATCCAGCGCGAGGGGGGTAGCACCTTCAGGTTCCAGGCGCCGTTTTGCACGTCGCGCGCGCTCCAGGCATGGTTGGCGTATTGCAGTACCGACCAGTGCGTGGCAAAGGCCGCGTAGCACAGGAGGGTCGGCCAGAAGGCGAGATCGAGCATGTAAAACATCGCGCCCTGCCAGAGGAAGGCCAGCGCGAGTTCTCCCCACAGCCGCGCGGGCAAAACGCTGGCCAGTTCCGCCACATAGGGGCCGAACCCCAGGGCCGGGGCGAGGCGCTGGACGAAAAAGCGCGAATGCCAGGCCCAGGGCGCGGCAAGATAGAGCAGGTTGCTGAAGATCACCGACCACCAGTACAGCCCCAGGAGGTTGCCCAGGTAGAGCCAGCCGTTGCGGACGAGGCGCGATTGGCGCGGCAGGTAATAGTCGTAGAGTTCCTGGTCGGTGCGGTTGCGCCGGTGGTGTCCCAGGTGCGCGACGCGCT
This sequence comes from Zoogloeaceae bacterium, assembly GCA_031282665.1. Next base: position 1,232 of record JAITDH010000069.1, read on the forward strand.
GCATGCAGAAGGAGGTCGGGAAGGCCCAGCCCGCGACGATGCCCAGGAAGGTGTTCCAGCGCGGCGAGGCGCTGGCGACGCCGTGCACGGCCTCGTGCATGAGGGCGAACGGGGTGTTGGCGAAGAGGCAGAAGAGCCAGGCCGCGAGCAGCATGGCAGGCGTGCCGAGGTGACTGGCGGCCCAGAGGCAGGCGCACAGGATGGCGAATGATGCCAGCAGGATGATGGTGTTCATCAGGGTTCGCATGGGGAAACCTCCTTCTTGGCGACGGGGCGCGTGCCGGAATGTCCGTGCGCGGCGAATGAATGCAGGATGAAAACCACGACCGGCACGAGGACGCAGAGCGCCAGGCCGAGGAGCAGCCACAGCGCGGTTTCCGGGTAGCCGGGCAGGCCGTGTTGCCGCACCCGGATTTCGAGGAGCGCGATGGATAGGCCGTAGGCCGCGCCGAATCCGCCGAAGAACCAGGGCGCGTAATCGCTGGCAATGGCGCTGGCGGGCTGGCCGGCCGCCCAGGGTTCGTTATAGACGCGCAGGATGTCCGCCCGGATGGCCGCGATGTCGTAGATCCAGTTCCAGAAGCCCAGCACGGGAAGCGGCGATCAGCATGTAGCGCAGGGCGTCGGCGAGGCTGGCGGCGGCTTCGCCGTGGATCGTCCAGGCCAGGGCCGCCGTGGCGCTGCCGAAGACGAAGCCGTGATGCGGACGAAAGCGCCCCCATTTGAGGCGCGTATTGAATTCCCAGACCTTGCAGACGTTCGTCCCGCAGGCTGGAACCAGCCAGGCCCAGAGCACGGGAATCAGCCAGGCCATCAGCGTTTGCGGCAGGTTGCCGTAGACGCGCAGCCACAGGTAAAAGGAGAGCGGCGCGAGAAGGGCGGGGGCGAGCCAGGCGTAGAGATGCAGGAGTTTTTTCATTTCAGTCCGAAGCGCATGCCGTGTTTTTTGTAGACCTCCCGGCGAAAGAGGAGGGTGTAGCGCCAGAAGGCCAGCGCGCGGGACAGGGTGCGCCAGTTGGTCTGCCAGTCGGAAAAGCGCCTCAGCAGCGCGCCGGGACGGTTGTAGCGGACGCGCGCCGCGTGGCAGGCGTCGGTGAGTTCCTCCGCCGTCATGCGGGCGGGTTCGAAGGCGGCGTGGTTGAAACGGTATTCGGGATGCAGCCACCAGCGGCCGCCGTAGCGCAGCCGGTTCTGCCCGGCGAGCTGCCGGTAGAAGGGCGTGCCGGGATAGGGCATGAGGATGTTGTAGGCGGCGAAGGTGAAGCGGTGGCGCAGGGCGAAATCCGTCGTGGCGCGGATGCTCTCCGGCGTGTCGTGGTCGTAGCCCAGGGTGAACGCCGCCCAGGTCTGCATGCCGTGCTCGCGCAAGATGGCGATTTCCTCGCGGTAATCGGCAAAGCCCGGAAGATTCGGCGATTTGGCCGCGTCGCGCAGGCTGGCGGCGGTAATCGACTCGAAGCCCATGACATTGCCCCAGCAGCCGCTTCGTTCCATCAGGCGCATCAGTTCGCGGTCATGGGTCGCGTCCAGGCTGGCCTGGCTGATCCAGTGGATATCGAGGGGAATCAGGGCGCGGCACAGGGCCTTGAGCGCCGCGTGATCCGAGGCGATGTTGTCATCGACGAAAAAGAGGAAGCGGCGCTCCTGGCGCTCGATTTCCGCCACGACATGCTCGATGCGCCGCTGGTAATGCTGGCGGTCGAAATAGCGGCTGATGGCGCAGAAGCGGCAGCCGAAACGGCAGCCGCGCGAGAATTGCAGCAGCGCGATGGGAAGATAGCCCTTGCCGGCGAAGATTTCCCGCCGCGGCAGGACGTTTTCGCCGCCCAGGGTCTGCGCGATGCCGGGATGTCCGTCGTAGCGCGGCAGGAGACGGCGGCGGCGGGCGTCCTCGACCAGCCGCGGCCAGGCGCATTCGGCATCGCCCGTGAGAATGCTGTCGGCGTGCGCCGCCGCTTCCTCGGGCAGGAGGGTGACGTGGATGCCGCCCAGCACCACCGGCACCCCGCGCCGCCGGTATTCCGCTGCGATTTCATAGGCGCGCCGGGCGGTGAAGGTTTCCACGGTGATCGCCGCCAGATCGGTCGGCTCGTCGTAGGGAATGGCTTCCATGCGGTCGTCGTGGAGGACGACTTCCACGTCCGGCGGCGTCAACCCCGCCAGCACGTCGAGCATCAGCGGTTCCATGCGGCCTTCGTCGACATAGAGACTGTGCTCCCGTCGCCCGATGGTGGGCTTGATGAGGCTGATCTTCATGGCGAGGCCGTTTTCTCCAGGCTATCCCGGCATCAGGAATCCGCTTCCCGCTCGCCGATCATTTCCAGCGCCGCGGCGCAGGCGGCGAAGCCCATGCTGGCGGTCACGCAGACGGAAGAGCCATAACCCGCGCAGCTCAAGCCCTGCGGCGCGTCTCCCAGCGCGCAGCCTGCCACGGGACGCTGGACGGATTCGCTGGAATAAAGCGCCGTGACGCCGAATTTTTCCGGCGCTTTCGGAGAGGCGGCATGGGGGAAGCCATATTCACGGCGGAGGAGGGCGCGAACCTTCGCGAGCAGGGGGTCGTGCGCGCAGAAGGCGAGGTCGGCGCGGCGAATCAGGGTCGGGTCCTTCTTGCCGCCCGCCGCGCCGGTGGTGACGATGGGCAGGCCATTGTCGCGGCAGTGGGCGATCAGCGCCGCCTTGGCGCGGGTCTGGTCGATCGCGTCGATGACCAGCGGGCGGGGCAGGGCGTTCGGCGGCAGGAGGGCGGCGACGTTTTCCGGCGTGACGAAATCCTCGATCACGCGCACCTCGATGGCGGGATGGATGGCCCGCGCGCGGGCCGCCAGGACATCGACCTTGGCCTTGCCGTATTCCGCGCCCAGAGCCTGTATCTGCCGGTTGGTATTGGATTCGGCCACCATGTCGAGGTCGATCAGGGTGAGGATTCCGATCCCGTTGCGCGCCAGCCCTTCCACGACCCAGGAGCCGACGCCGCCCACCCCGACCACGCAGACATGCGCGCCCATGAAGCGCGTCGCGGCCTCGCCATACAGCCGCCGGACGCCGCCGAAGCGGCGCTCCAGGCCGCTTGCGGGCATCAGGATGCCCCGATCGTGCGCTTGATGACCTGGTTGAAGGGCAAGGTCCATTCCGGCGCGAACTGGTTGTCGCAGGCATTGATTTCCGCGATAGCGCGCAGCACCGAGCGATTCTTCCCGCGGTGGCTGTGCTTGAGCATGACCGCCTCGAAGGCATCGACGATGGCGATGATCTTCGCGCCGGGGGAAATGTCCTCGCCCTTCAGGTTCGCCGGGTAACCGCTGCCGTCATGCATCTCGTGGTGCTGCGCCACCATCTCCGCCGCGGCGTTCCAGCCGGGAATCCGTTGCAGCAGGCCCGCGCCGTAACTGGTATGCCCGCGCAGGGCGAGGCGGTCTTCCGCGGAAAGGTGGCCCACCTTGAGCCAGGTGCGCTCCGGCAGGAGCAGCATGCCGACGTCGTGCATGTAGATCGCCGCCTCCAGTTGCACGGGATCGACCGGCGATTCGGCGGCCTTGTTGGCTTCCAGCGCGAGGCGCAGGATGCGGTTCGTGCGCCCCTTGAAAAAAGGCGAGCGATTTTCCAGTTGCAGGGCGAAGGAGCGGAAAAATTGCAGGTCGGCGGCGACATCCTGGTTGTCGATCACCGGCGGCCTGGATTCCGGCACGATCTCGTCGGCGGAAACGACGGACGGAAAGCCGGTCACCGCCTCGATCATCTCGCCGCACACCGCGTTGACCTGGTCGGGCGGCACGCGGCTCGTCTTTTCCAGTTCCTGCAACAGGACGACCAGTTTCAGGTCTTCCAGGGTCGTGTGGCGCAGCAGGTTTTCCACCGCCAGTTCCAGCCGGTCCAGGGCAAGCAGGAGGGCCTCGGCGAATACTTCGGAAAACGGCACGCTGCCATCGCGAAAACGCCCGAACAGCGCCTCGATATGATGCGTGATCGCCACCCCCAGCTCCAGCTTGGTTGCGGCGGCCTCCCCCTTGATCGTATGCAGCGCGCGTGAAATCCTGCCCGCCAGATCCTGGTTGCCCGGCGTTTTTTTCAGTTGCCCAACGTGGTAGGCAATCTCGACTGCCTTGTCTTGCAAACTGTCCGAAAATTCTTCCAGGATTTCCCGATCTTGTATGACAGGTGCAATAATCTCCTTGATGTCCATGCGCCTCCTTGGTCGATGATGGCAAGCCGTCAGGGCTTTGTGTATGTTCAACAGTAAACGAATTCAATGTAATCCGCAGTGTAGCCTAAA